>JAICXR010000169.1 GCA_025980355.1 Chloroflexota bacterium
CGAGTAGTTTTTAATTCGTACGCTGTTGTAACCCGGCGACTGAAGTCGCGGGCTACGTGCGGCGAAGTCTGCCTGCGCGGACTGGACCCCAACCCGCGAAGGCGGGTTTCGCAACGGTTGCCCGCGACTTCAGTCGCCGGGCAATAGCGGGAGAGGAAAGGTGACGTTGCTGCTCGGCCTCGATGTCGGCACGACGGCGATCAAGGCGTTGCTGTTTGACCCGGCCCCGGGCCGCGCCGTCGCCATTGCCCAGGTGCCGACGGTCATCAGGTATCCCGGCGAGGGCCGCAGCGAATTCGACCCGGGCGAGCTCTGGTCGGGCGTCGCCGCCGCCGTCCGCGAGGTGCTGGCCGGGCGAGAGGCGGCGGAGGTGGCGGGCGTCGCCGTCGCCTCCATGGGCGAAGTCGGCGTGCCGCTGGACGGCGCCGGCGAACCCTGCTATCCCGCGATCACCTGGTTCGATCGGCGGACGGAGGAGTTCCTGTCCTGGTGGGAGCAGCAGATCGGCGTTGAACGCACCTACCAGATCACCGGCCAGGTGCTGCACCACATGTATGGCGCCCTGAAGTTGCAGTGGCTACGTCGCCACGAACCGGGGGTGTGGGCGCGCGTCCGGCGCTGGCTGTCGGTGGAGGATTACATCACCTGGCGCCTGGCCGGCGTCGCGGCGACCGACCACTCCGTCGCCGGTCGCACCCTCCTCTTCGACCAGGAACGGGCGACCTGGTCGGAGGACCTGCTGGCGGCAACCGGCGTGCCGCGCAGTCTGATGCCCGAGGCGGTCGCCAGTGGCACCGCCGTGGGAGCGGTCACCGCAACCGCGGCCGCGGTGACCGGGCTCGTGGCCGGCACGCCCGTCGTCGCCGGTGGCCACGATCACCTCGTCGGCGCCCTCGCGGCCGGCGCGGCGCGCCCTGGCGTGCTGCTGGATTCCGCCGGCACGGCCGAGGGCATCCTGCTCACCGTCAAGGGCTACGCACCGACGGCGGCCCTCTTCCAGGCCGGCTTTTCCACCTACCGGCACGTCGTGCCCGAGCACTTCGTCGTCGTCGCCGGCCAGCACGGCGCCGGCGGACTGATCACCTGGTTGATCGACCGGCTCTACGGCGGCGATGGCGGTACACGCCCGTACGCGCAGGCGCTGGCCGATGCCGAGGCCGTCCCGGTCGGGGCGGGCGGCCTCTTCTGCTTGCCCCATTTACGCGGCAGCCGGGTACCGGAACGCGACCTGCGTTCCCGTGCGGCGTTCGTCGGGCTGGTCGACGGCCACGGCCGCGGTCACCTGCTCCGCGCGGCGCTGGAGAGCCTCGGCTACTGGCTCAAGGAAAGCATCGATGTGCTTCGGGACGCCACCGGCTTCGACGTGCAGCAACTCGTCGTCATCGGCGGCGCGACACGGTCGCCGCTCTGGATGCAGATCAAGGCGGACTGTACCGGCTTGCCGCTCGCGATTCCGCAGTTGCCCGAGGCCGTCGCCCTGGGCGCCGCCTTGCTCGCCGGTGTCGGCGCCGGCATCTATGCCGACGCGCCTGCCGCCGCTGCCGCCGTGCAACGGCCGACGCTGGCGGCAGAGCCCAACCCGGCGACGGTGGCGCAATATGCCCGCGGCCGCGCCGTCTACCGGCAGTTGTACCCCCAGCTACGCGACATCAACCGCGCTATCCTGTCTCTGGCGGAGGGGCCGGACGGGATTCGGCTGGCGTAGGCGCCCTACCCACCGCCGGCACCGACCGGAACCACGGCCGGCAGCACAAGCCACCCATACATATTGGCGACCGGCGGCGACTTTATGATACGGGGGCTGAGGTGGACACCACGCTGATATTTTCCACCGCGGCGGAAAGAGCCGTGGCCGCAGACCAGTTCGCCGACTACGTGGCGCGGGCGCGTCGGTTGGACGTGGCAGCCTGGGATTACCTCTACCTGCTCGCCTTTCCCCAGGTGTACCGCTATGTCGCCGCCAGGGTGCCGAGCACGGCAGATGCCGAGGATGTCACCGAGGAGACCTTCGTTGGCGCGCTGCAATCGGTGGCCGGACTGCGGGCGCACGATGAGGCCGGGTTTCTCGCCTGGCTCTACCAGATCGCCCGCCATAAGCTGGCCGACCGGCTGCGCCAGCGGTATCGCCGCCCCACCGAGCCACTTGATCCGACGTTGGAGATCGTGGATGGCGATCCGACGCCGGAAGAGGCGGTGGTGCGCGCGGCCGAGCGCGCCGCGGTACGGGAGGCGCTGGCCGGCCTCACTCCTGAACAGCAGGAGGTGATCGTGATGAAGTTCGTCCTGGAGTACGACAACGCCAAGACGGCGAGCGTGATGGGCAAGAGCCCCGGCGCAATCAACCAGTTGCAGCATCGCGCCCTGGCCCAACTTCGGAAAATGCTGTCGAAGAGGGGACGGTGAGGCGGATGGACGAGCGCCTTGAAGCGGCCCTGGAAGACTGCCGCCAACGCCTGGCGCGCGGCGAATCGATCGAGCAATGCCTGACGGCGTATCCCAACCACCGCGAGCAGTTGCGCGAGCTCTTGCCGCTGTTCGCACCCCTGAAGGCGCTGGCGCCGGCGCCCGATCCGGCCGCCGCCCACGCCGCCCGCCGCCGTTTCCACGGCTACGTGCTGGCGGAACAGCGCCGATGGGCGGCGGAGCACCAGACACCGGCGCCATTACGCTGGCTGCGCCGCGTTGCCATCCCGTTGGCGGCGGTGATCGCCCTCGGCGGCTCCGGTGCCGGCCTCGTCACCGCCTCCGCCGATGCGCTGCCGGGGAGCCCGCTCTTCCCGATCCAACAGGCGAAGGAGCAGGTCGTCCAACGACTGGCGCGCACGCCGGAGCAGCAGGTGGCGTATCAAGTCGAGCTGGCAATGCGGCGCTTGCAACAGGTGCAGCGAGCAGAGGCCACGGGGAAGCCGCCGTCGGTGATCGACGCCTTGACGGCCAGTATGCTCCAGGCGACGGGGCAAGCTGTGGCCGACCTCCATTCGGTGCCGGAACCGCAACGTCAGCGCATCTTCGTCAGGGTTGCCCCGCTGCTGGCCGCGGAGGACCGGGCGCTGAGCGCCGAAGGGAACCAGCAGGCCGGCGCGACCTCGGCCACCCTTGAAAAACACCGCCAGCAATTGCGTGCCGCCGAACAACGCCTGCGGGCGGCGGAGACCGCCGCGCCGGCCGTACCGCGGAAAACCCCGACCAAGCAGCCATTGGCGACGGCGCAACCCGTAGGCGGGACGCGGCAACCGGCGGCCGTCGCGTCCGTCGGCCCAGAACCCGGCCAACACGCGGCGAAGACAGCGCTGCCAACGGCGGCGCCACCGTCAACGGCGAAGCGGCGCCTTGCCAACGCCCTTGCCACGCGAACGGCGGGCCTACGCCGCATCTACGGCAATTCCGACCAAGTAACACCGCAACCCGTACACGCGGCGACACCGTAGCGACTCCAGCAGATGACAGCCTGCTGCGGCCATCCCCAACTACGGTGACGGGCCCTCGCTGCGGACGCGGAATGGCGACAGCGGCCGGCAGTCGTTGACAGACGTCCACCCTGACGATCGAAAGGATGCCACGATGTCTCACGGAGTCTTTCGCCGCCTCGTCCTCATCGTCTCGGCGGCAGCACTGGGGCTGTTCGCCCTCAGTGGCGCCGCCTTTGCTCAGGCCGCACCGAAGCATACTCCCCAGCCGCGAGTCTGCGACTGGAGCCACCGCATTTGGAGCGTCCCGGAGTCCTTCCATGCCGGCGCGGCCGATGGCTATTACATCTGGTGCGGACCGTCGGAATCCGGTGCCACGGACAAGGAACTGCACCTACGTACCACCGACAAGAATGGCGTCTACGTTTACTCTGGCACGCTACGCACCGATGGCACGTTCAAAGACGTGGAGAAGGTACGTGACGAACCGGACGACCACGTCGACGTGACCGATAACGGCCACGAGATCAAGTTCTCCTTTGTCACCCATGCCGGCATCGACGGCTTCAACTTCAACGTTGCCGGCGGCACGAAGGTGCGCTACGCGCTGGATCAGAGCGGCAAGCCGATCAGTACGTCGAACATCTTCCTCGGCAAAGAGAGCGTCCACCCCAAGCATAACCCGATGGAGACCCATCGCCTGCGCGCCCACACCCACGTGGCACAGCCGGCGAAGGCAACCACGACGACGACCAGTACGTCAACGACAACGGCAAGCTAGCGGCATAATGGCCCCTGGGATCGCCCAAATTCCGAAGGCGGGCGCCCGACACGGGCGCCCGCCCCATGGCGCCTTCGTCGTAGTCGCTGAGAAGTGCGCCGAGGTAGCTCCAGTGGGCCAGGGCAGACGCTCCGGTTCGGTGACCTTGGCGCGGCAGGGCTGACGTCAGGATCGCGATGACGCCAGTGTCGTTGCCAGTGGCGGGTCCAGCACCACCTGGAGCGCCCGCATGCTCTCCCGACAGGCGCCGACGGTACGGTCGATGTCCGCCGCGCTGTGGGAGTAGGTGATGAAGTTCAGGCCGCCACGGCGCAGCAGGATACCCCGGCTCGCCATCTCGGCGAGGAAGCGTTGCCAGACGATCGTCGACTGCCCGGCCGGCAGATCGGTGAACGCCATTGACGACATCGGCGGGTGGCCCTCCACCCGGAACGGTACCCCGGCCTCGCGGGCGGCGGCGTTCATGCCGTCCATCAGCGCCTGGCCGTTGCGCCAGAGGTGGCCGATGACGTCGTGGGATCGGTATTCCTGGAGCGTCGCCCTGGCCGCGGCCAGGGAGAGCGCTTCGCCGCCGTAGGTGACGCTGATGGTCAGCCGTTCGGCGGCCTCCATGACGTCGCGCCGGCCGCAGACGGCGGCCAGCGGCATGCCGTTGGCGATGGCCTTGGCGAAGCAGGCGAGGTCGGGGACGACGCCGTAGCGCTCCTGGGCGCCGCCCAGCGCCATGCGAAAGCCGCTGACGATCTCGTCGAAGATCACCAGGGCCCCGTGCCGACGGGCGAGGGCGACCACGCCCTCCAGGAAGCCCGGCGCCGGCGCCGTCTCCTGGGTCGGGCAGAGGATGACCGCCGCCACCCGACCGCTGTGGCTGCTCAGGGCGCGCTCCAGGGAAGGCAGATCGTTGTAGCGGAAGCCGACGAGCAGCGACTCCAGGGCCTGCGGCACGCCGCCGTCGTTATGCCCGGCCGTCCAGGTGTCGTGCCAGCCGTGGTAGCCCTGGCTGACGATCACCTCCCGACCCGTCACGGCGCGGGCGATGCGCGCCGCGGCGCTGGTGACCTCCGTGCCGGACTTCAAGAAACGCACCATCTCGGCGCAGGGGACCACCTCCGTCAGCGCCTGGGCGACCGCTACCTCTAGCGGCGAGAGCAGGCCATAGACGATGCCGCGTTCCAACTGCTCCCGGATGGCGGCGTCGACCGCCGGGTAGGCGTAGCCCAGGGAGATCGGTCCCAGACCGAGCACATAGTCGATGTATTCGTTGCCGTCCACATCCCAGATGTGGCTGCCCTGCGCCCGTGCGGCGTAGATGGGATAGGCGCCGAAGGCGTAGCTCCCCGGCCGCTTGGAGTTGGTCTGGGAGCCGCCGGGGATCAGCGCCTCCGCCTGCCGCCAGATCTCCAGACTCTTCGCGTGTTCCATACGTGCCCCCAACGGCGAGTGTGCCTTCGCCCCTATTTCTGGCCGGCCCGGTAGGCATCCAGGACGGCCTGCATCTCCTTGTTCGCCTCCGCCAGGGCCTCGGCAGCCGTCGCCTTTGGCGGGTTGGCCAGGAACTGGCCGACGCCGTTGCCGAGCGCGGTGCTCAGCTTGGACGCTTCCGGGTGCACTTCCACCGGTATGGCGAGATCGGCCGCTTTGAAGAAGGCCTGGATGTTGGCCGGCTTGGGGTAGGCCTTCAAGAAGGTGGGAGAGTTCGCGATGTCCGTCCGTCCCGGCACGATATGCCCGTTCTGCGCCGCCCAGTTCACGAGATCCGGCCCGGTCACCCACTGCAAGAACTCCCAGGCTTCCGGCTGGTGCCGGGTGTCCTTCTCGATGAAGAACTCCTCCGTCCACATGCCGGTCGCCTGGTAGCTCTTGCCGGACACGCTGCGCACGGGCAGGGGCACGATGTCCCAGTCGAACACCGCCGTGCGCGACGGCGCAAGGTTCCAGGAGCCGCCGGCGAAGAAGGCCAGATGGCCCTTCAACCAGGAGTGCTGCGTATCGCCGCCATCGGCTTTCACCAGATCGGCGGGCGGCACCAGCTTGTATTTGGTGTTGAGGTCGCTGTAGAGCTGGAGCAAATCGATGGCCACGGGGTTGTCGATCGTGGCCTTGGTACCGTCGGCGTTCCACATCGGGCCGCCGTAGAGCAGTTCGGCCCAGTAGCTCCCCATGTCGAGGGCGGTGCCGTAGATGTTGCTGGGGGCCTTGAGCACCTTCGTGCCGGCATTGATCAGGTCGTCCCAGGTCCAGCTATCGGTGGGGTTGTCGACGGCGCTGTTCTTCAGCAGGTCCTTGTTGTAGTACATGAGCGTGACGGTGAAGCCGTTGGGCATCACATACTGCTTGTCCAGCCAGTGGCAGGACTGCCAGAGCTTCGTGAAATACTTGCTCGTGTCGATCTTGTTCTGACTCACGAAGGTGTCGAGCGGCAGGAAGGCCTGGAGGAGCTCGGCCCAGCCCGCTCCGAACCAGCCCACGTCCGGCGGGGAGCCGGCCGCGACCGTCGCCGTCAGCTTTTGGGTGGGATTGGTGTTGAACATCGCCTCCACGGTGACGTTCGGACGGAGTTTCTGGTAAGTGTTGATGATGTAGTTGCCGTAGTCCGTCTTCTCCTGGGTATATTGCGGCCACTCGAAGACGAGCGTCGTTTTCGCCCCGGTCGGCGTGTTCACCGCCGGCGCCACTGCCGCGCCACTCGTGGCGGCGCTGCTCGTCGCCGCGGCGCTGCTGGTGACGGCGTTGCTCGTGGTCGCGCTGCTGGCCGTCGTGGCCGCGGCGGCCGAAGGTGCGGCGGTGGTCGCCGCGCTGGTGGTCGCCGGGGCGCTCGTGGCGGCGCTCGTCGCCGGCGCGGCACTGGCCGTGGTCGCCACCGTCGTCGACGCCGCGCTGCTCGCGGGGGCGGATGTCGTGGTCACCGCCGCGCTGCCGCCGCAGGCGGCGAGCAGCCCCGCCGCGCCGGTGGCGGACACGGCGGC
>JAICXR010000006.1 GCA_025980355.1 Chloroflexota bacterium
AACTACCGGATCATTAACGTCGATTGAGGCACAAGTTACCCGGCGACTGAATTGGCGGGGCAACAATTGAAAGTCCCCCAGCGCGGACTGGGACCCAACCCCCAAAGGCGGGTTTAGCAAACGGTTGCCCGCGACTTCAGTCGCCGGGTAACGCCTACGCCGCCGCGGCGGTGATATAGCGCAGGATCAGGTCGCGGGACTTGGCAATCCCTTCGTATTCGTCGCCTTCGCCCTCGTACTCGATCGACAGCGGCCCCTGGTAGCCGCTCTGCGCGACCAAGCGCATGCAGAGGTCGTAGTCGTAGGCGGTTTGCTCCCCCCGCTCGTCGAAGTCCAGCGTCTTGGCATGCACGACGGCGGCCATGGGCAGCATCGTCTGCAGGCCCTCGTAGCGCGTCGTCGGGTCGAAGTTGCCGAAGTCGGGGAGCAGGCGGAACCAGTTGCTGTTCACGCCCTGAACGATCTTGGCGATGTTGCCGGGGTCGGCGGAGATGCCGCCGTGGTTCTCCATCAGGATCTTGCAGTTGATCATCTTGCCGTAGGAGACCAGGGTGCGGTAGCTGTTGATGGTGATCTGCAGGTCGAACTGGCCTTCGGGCTGCCGGCCGCTGTTCACGCGCACCGCCGGGATGCCGATATAGGCGGCGGCGTCGATCCAGCGCATAATCAGGCGGATATCCGCCTCCCGCTTCACGGGGTCCAGCTCCGAGATGTTGCCGACATCGATCGGCATGGTGATCGCCCGCACGTTGTAGCGACCGAGGGCCGCCTTGATCGTGTCGAGGTACCGGTATTTATAGGAATCCAGGTGGACCTGGCACAGTTCCACCTGGCCGATGTCGTAGCGCTCGCGCGCAACGCGGATGAAGTCGGGCAAGGAGATCGGCGTCTCCGCCGGCGCCTTCCCCCGCGCCGGCAGATGGCGATGTAAGCTCCAGCTACACAAGGCAAGGGTCGATGCCACCACGTCCTCCAGGCCGCGCCCCGCTCGCGGGGCGGATTTCCTATCCCGTCCAGATCATCACGATAGTACGGAGCGGCCTGCCAGCGTGTCAAATCATCACGACCGCGATCAGCCGGGCGGCGTCGACAGGGATTGGAAGCGGGCGAAGGCGTCGTCCCATCGGGCGGCGTGGGCGGGCTGCGGATCATACTGGCGGACGTCCACGGAGGCGGCAACCGCGCGGCGACCGGTCGCCAGGTCGGACAGAGCACCGGCGGCGATCGCCTGGACCAGGATGTTGCCGAGGGCGGTCGCTTCGGCGGGGCCGGCCACGACCGGCCTGCCGCAGGCGTCGGCGGTGAACTGGCAGAGCATCTGGTGGCGGCTGCCGCCGCCGACGACGCGAATCGTCGCGATGCGCCGGCCGGCCAGGCGCTCCAGGGTGTCCAGGACCGCGCGATATTTCAGGGCCACGCTCTCCAGGCAACAGCGCACGACGGCGCCCACGGTCTGCGGCTCCGGTTCGCCGCACAGCCGGCAGCGGGCGCGAATGGCGGACGGCATGTCGGTCGGGTGCAAGAACTCGGCGGCATCGGGGTCGACCAGGCTCTGCAGCGGCGCGGCCATCCCGGCCAGCGCCGACAGCTCGTCCCAGGAGTGGGCGTGGCCTTCCTGCTGCCACCGGCGTTGGCACTCCTGGAGCAGCCAGAGCCCGGTGACGTTCTTGAGCAGGCGGACGGTGCCGTAGACGCCGCCCTCGTTGGTGACGTTGCTTTGGCGGGCGGCGGCGTTGACGATCGGTGCGCCGAGTTCCAGCCCGACGAGGCTCCAGGTGCCGCTGCTGATATAGGCGCTGCGCTCGTCCAGGCCCGGGATGGCGGCGACGGCGCTCGCCGTGTCGTGCGTCCCCGGGGCAAAGACCGGGACTGGGCCGCCCAACCCGGCGGCCTCGGCGACATCCGGCAACAGTTCTCCCGGTTGGGTCCCGGCGTCGATGAGCGGCGGCAAGAGGCCGCTCGGCAGGTCGAGTTGCTCGAGCAGGTCGCCCGCCCAGGTGCGGCTGTGGCAGTCGAGGAACTGGGTCGTCGTCGCATTGGTATATTCCGCGACCTTGCGGCCGGTCAGCCAGTAGCCGAGCAAGTCGGGCATGAGCAGCAGCGTCTCGGCGGCGGCCAGCTGCGGGTCGTTCGTGTCCCGCATGCTCGCCAGCTGGTAGAGCGTGTTGAAGGGGAGGAGCTGGATGCCCGTGCGCGCGAAGACCTCCGGCCAGGGCAGGCGGGCGAACACCAGCTCCGGCACGCCGTCGGTCCGCCGGTCGCGATAATGGTAGGGGTTGCCGAGCAGGTTGCCGTGCCCGTCCAGGAGGCCGAAGTCGACGGCCCAGCTATCGATACCGATGCCGGCGAGCGGCGCGTCGTATTCCGCGGCGTAGCGGGCGAGGCCGACCTGGACCTCCTGCCAGAGGCGCAGCACGTCCCAATGCAGGTGACCGAGGACGCTCACGCCCCCATTGGGGAAGCGGTGCAGCTCCCGCAAGGCGAAGCGCGTGCCGTCCCAGCGACCGAGCAGCACCCGTCCGCTGGAAGCGCCAAGGTCCACCGCCAGAAAGTTCGCGGTGTCCTCCATGGTGGATGGCATCCCTTCCCTCCTCTCCCGGAGCGTTCAGCCCGCTATGGTATAGTGCCCTCGATTCGCAGCGCCAGGAGGGCCTTCGGATGCTGGTGGGCCGCGTCATCGTCGCCGTTGTGGTCGGGTATTTGCTGGGGTCCATCCCTTTTGGCGCGCTCGTTGGCCGCCTGTACCGAGGGGTCGACATCCGCCGTTATGGCAGCGGGCGCACCGGCGCCACGAACGTGCTGCGTACGCTCGGCCCCGGTGCGGCGGCCTGTGTCGTGGCGGGCGACACGGCCAAGGGTGCCTGCGCCGTCTTCGTCGCCACGCTCCTCCTGGCATCGGCGGATCCCACCGCCCTGCACGTGGCGGAGGCGCTCGCCGGGGTGGCGGCCATCGCCGGCCACAACTGGTCGGCGTTCATGCAGTTTAGCGGCGGGCGGGGCGTGCTGGTGGCCGGTGGGGCGTTGTTGGTGCTTTTCTGGCCGGCGATGGTGCCTTGCGTGATCTCTGCCGCGGTGGTGATCGCCCTCTCGCGCTTCGTCTCCCTTGGCTCCCTGGTGAGCGTGGTCGTTGCCGCCCTGGGCATCCTGATCGGCATCGCCCTGGCCCAGGCGCCCCGGCCGGATGCCGCTTTCGCGCTCGTCGGGGCGGCGGTGATCATTATTCAGCACCGGGACAATATTGAGCGCCTGCGGGCCGGCACCGAACGGAAGCTCGGGCAACGGGTAAGCGTGCCGCCGCCGCAAGGCGCGGTCTGAGCCGGGTATGCCGGCGGAACACATCATCCTCGTCGGCCTCAGCGGCAGCGGCAAGAGCACCGTTGGGCGGCTGCTCGCCCGCCAGCTGGGCCTTCCCTTCGTAGACACGGACGACGCCCTGGCCCGGCGGGCCGGCCGCTCGATCCCCCAGATCTTTGCCGCGGAGGGTGAGCAGCACTTCCGAGCGTTAGAGATGGCGGCGGTGCGGGATGCCCTGCGCGGACCGCCGGCGGTCGTCAGCCTGGGCGGCGGAGCCTTGCTCGCCGCGGAAACGCGCATCCGCTGCGCCCAGCACTGCGTGGTCTGGCTGGATGCCGCCCCGTCCGTGCTGGCGTCCCGGGTGGCGCCCCGGGGCAACGCACAGAGCCGGCCGCTCCTGGCGGGGACCGACCCGGCCGAGCGCCTCGCGGATCTGCTGGCGCAACGCCGCCCGTACTACGCCCAGGCCCACCTGCGGCTGGATGCCTCGCCGCCGGCCGACGAGGTCGTCCGCGCCGCCCGGCGGGCCTTAGCCCGCTTCGTCGCCCCGGTGCGGCAGACGCTCACGATCCCGACCAGCGCCACCCCCCAGCGCCAGAGCTATGACGTGGTCACCGGTCGGGGAATCCTGACGCAACTCGGCCCGATGGTGCGCGAACGGTTGGCGGCGCGGCGCGTCTTCGTCGTCTCCAACAGCGTCGTCTGGCCGTTGGCGGGCGGACTGCTGGAGGAGGCGCTCGGCGGGGACGTCGCCATCGCCGCGGTCCGGCAGGCGCCGGACGGGGAAACGACCAAAACGGTGGCGCACGCGGAGCAGTTGTGGACCTGGCTGGCGGAACAGGGCGCCGAACGGCGGGACCCGGTCATTGCCTTCGGCGGCGGTGTGACGGGCGATCTCACGGGATTCGTCGCCGCCTGCTATTTGCGCGGCGTGCCCTTCGTGCAGATCCCAACGACCTTGCTCGCCCAGGTCGACAGCAGCATTGGCGGCAAGGTCGCCGTCGACCACGCGCTGGCCAAGAACATGATCGGCGCCTTCAAGGCGCCGGAGCTGGTCGTCGTCGACACGGCGCTCCTGGCCAGTTTGCCGCCGGAGCAGGTGGCAGCCGGCTGGGCGGAAGTGCTGAAGCACGGCGTGATCCTGGACGCCGGGCTCTTCGGCTTGATGGAGGACCAGGCGGAGCAGTTGAACGACCTGGCGCCGCAGCTCACCCTGGACGTCGTGCGGCGCAGCCTCGCCATCAAGGCGCGGGTGGTGGAGGAGGACGAGTTCGAGCAGGGCACGCGCATGCTGCTGAATTACGGCCACACGCTGGGTCAGGCCATCGAAGCGGCGACCGGCTACCGGCGCTACCTGCACGGCCACGCGGTCAGCCTCGGCATGGTCGCGGCCGGCTGGATCGCGGTGCAACTGGGATTGTTACCGGAGCCGGACTTACGGCGGATCGAAGGCGTCTTACCGCGGCTGCGCCTGCCCGTGCGCCTTTCCGGCGTGGATCCGGAGGCGGTACTCGCCGCCATGCAGCGCGACAAGAAGGTACGGCAGGGGCGCAATATCTGGGTGCTGCCCCGCCGGATCGGTGAGGCGATGCGCACGGCGGAGGTGCCGGAGGCGCTTGCGGCGCGGGCCCTCACCTACCTCGGAAGGGCCGGCGAAGCCGCGCCGGTGCCACGATGAGCGCCGCGCCCCGTTTCCGGATCGGCGTCTTCGCGGTGGTCCACCGGGACGGCCGCGTGCTGTTGGCGCGCCGCCGCGACAGCGGCTGGTGGAACCTGCCCGGCGGCGGCCTGGAACGCGGCGAGACGGTGGATGAAGGCGCGGTGCGGGAAGTCCTCGAGGAAACGGAACTGCTGGTGGCGGTAGAACGCCTGATCGGCGTCTACTCCAAGCCCCAGGCGGAAGAGGTGGTGCTGACGTTCTCTTGCCGGGTCATCGGCGGCACCCTCGCGGAGACCGACGAGTCCACGGAGTTCGGCTGGTGGCCGCCGGACCAGTTACCGGAGCGCACCCTGCCGAAGCACGCCGAACGGGTGCAGGATTGGGTGGCCGGAGCGAGCACGGCGCTGATCAAGGCCCAACGCAGCCCTTCGCTGCGCGAGGACGGCCGCTAACCTCGCCAGCCGGTCGGCCGCGCGGCGGGGAACCCCCTTCCCAACAAGCTGGGGAGAGACGTTGACAGACCCGTCGATGTAGCTCAACGCTTGACAACCATGCCTAACGCCGTACGCTAACGGATGATCGCCGCTTCCATCGAATTGCAGCGATTGGAGCGACGTCGTGGGGGGTTCGTGATGGAGGAACAGCAGATGAGCAACCAGGCGACCCGTCCGCCGCCCGCACGCCCAAGAGACCCTGTGGTCCTAGCGCCGTGGGCAGGCGACCGCCGTCCCCATTGAGGACGGTTGTTCCGGTGTGACGATCTGCGCCCGGTGTCGGGCGCGTTGGAGATGGGGTTTACGCGGATGAATGATCTGACTTCCGATGTTAACGAGATTCCGGCGTCCGGCCGGGATCTGCCGCGCCGTCACTTCCTGGCGATGACGGGCGCGGGTATCGCGTCGGCGGCCCTCGCGCTGGGGACGACGGGAGTGGCGTTCGCTGCCGGTACGTCTACCGGCAGTGCCACGGTGAGCGGTTCCCTGGGCGCGAATAGCGGCGGCTCCTTGGCGAACTATGTCATCGCCGCGCCGAGCGGCCAGGCGATCACGCTCACCATGAACTACAGCCCGTTCGATTCGGAATCGGCCCATCGCGTCGGCTTCAACCTCTACCAGCAGGGCGCCAAGCTCTTCGGCGGCACCGGCAAGGCCACTGGCCTGCACGACCCGGCGAACACGACCACCATCACGGCCAAGGTCACGCCGAGCGCGACCGCCGGCGCGGCGTTGGTGCAGGTCTTCAACTACGGCCAGGTGCCAATCGACTTCACCCTCGACGCCACGGGCGCGACGCTGACGGGAATGTAGCGCCGGGCCGCGGCTGGGAGCTGAGAGTCACAAGGCCGCAGACCGCAGTCGCGGCCAAGTCGCCGTGAATAATCCGAGTTAGGGGCTCGACGGCTCCGATGGGCGCCTCGCTCGGGCGCAGGCCCCGCGCAATCGTGCGACGAATGCGGTGATATCGAACGGCTTTTCGACGTACAAGTCGACGCAGAGGCGGCGCACGGCCTCATCCGGCGGCAAAATGGAGTAGCCGGCCACGACCGCGCCGGGTATTCGCCGGCGGAATCTGTTCACGGCGTCGCAGACTTCGTCGTTTCGCACGTCGAGATTGATGACGAGCGCGTCGATGTCTGCCTGCCCGACTCCGGCCTGCAGGCCGGGTCCATCCGTCTCAGCGACCTGACATCCCCCGCCCTCCAGATTGACCCGCAAGATGCGGCGCATGCGCGGCGAACAGTCGGCAAGGAGCACGCGTGGAATAATTCCGTCGGCCATTGAGGTTCCTCAATCGCTGGGAGACGACGTTCGGACTGACTTCATGCTACCGAGGCCAGCCGCTAGCCGGGCCAGCCGGCCGTAGCAATCCGGTAGCAGCGCAGCGGCGGCGCGACGATGCTGGCGGGACGCTCAGTTGCCGGGTACCGCTGCCGGCAGGAAGACGTTGAACGTGCTCCCTCGCCCGGCGGCGCTTTCAACCCATATCCGGCCGCCGTGGCCTTCAACAATCCCCTTCGCAATGGCCAGGCCGAGGCCCGAGCCGCCGCCACGCCGGTTGTCGGTCTGGTCAACCCGGTAAAATCGCTCGAAGATGCGGTCCATATGTTCGCGGGCGATGCCAAGCCCTTCGTCGCGGACGGCGACGGTCAGGCCGCGGTCGACGACCGCGCCACTGACGGTGATTTTGCTGCCGGCCGGCGAATACTTCACGGCATTGTCCAGCAGGTTGCGCAATACCTGCTCCAGGCGGCGACGGTCGGCGTTGGCGAGCGGCGCCTCGTCGGGCAGGTCGAGGTGGAACCGGTAATCGGGCGCGCGCTCACCGGCGTCGTGCACCGCCTTACGAATGATTGGGAGGAGACGGGTGGGCTGCAGGTCCAGCGCGAGCGTACCGGCTTCCAACCGGGAGGCGTCCAGCAGGTTCCCGACGAGGTCGGCCAGGTTGTCGGCTTCTTCTTCGATCACGGTGAGGAATTCGCTCCGACTCGCGACGTCAAGCTGGAGATCGCTGCGCAGCAACGTGCCGACGTAGCCTTTGATGAGTCCCAGGGGCGTTCGCAACTCGTGGGAGACCATCGAGACGAACTGGGACTTCATGCGATCGAGGTCGGCCAACTGACGATTGGCCTGGGCGAGGTGGGTGGCACGTTCGGCGGCTTCGGCATAGAGCCGGGCGTGGTCGATGGCGATGCTGGCCTGGTTGGCGAATGTCCGCAGGATGCCGACGTGCTCCGGTTCCACGGCACGGCCGGTGACCTGGTTGTCGGCCAGGAGCACGCCGATCGAACGGCCGCGTACTTGCAAGGGCGCCGTGGCGACGCCATACCCTGAGGCCGCCGGCGACTCCGAGACCAACGGCGGAGGGGCCGTTTCACTGGCGTCGGGTCGACCACGGGCGAGCCAGGCGGATACCGCTGCCGCGGTCATCACGGCGGCGTCGTCCGGAACCGTCAGGCACAACTCCGGCCAGGGCTGGACCGTCCCCTCGTTGGTGCTGGCGAGGGCGCTCCGCAAGGTGCCCGTCGGCGCGTCGAGAAGCGCTAAACCGGCGCGATCAAAGCCCAGTCGGCCACAGGCTTCGAGGACGATGGCGTGCAGAATGGCTTCCAAATCGAGGCTCACGGCGATCGCCGTACCCGCCTCGTACAGGCCGGTCATCTGTTCCGAACGCCGGCGTAGGTCTTCATAGAGACGGGAGTTCTCCAGGGCAATGCCGACCTGATCGGCCAGCGTCTGCAAGGTGGCGACATCCAGGTCATCGAAGGCGTCACGCCGTTCGCTCTGCACATCGAGCACCCCCGCGATGCGCTCGCCGGAGCGGATGGGCACGGCGACCTCGGCGGCGGTGTCCGGTAACCCCGGATAGGCGAGAAAACGCGGCTCCCGGCGGACGTCGTTGGCGAGGAGCGCCTCCCCGCTGGCCGCGACCCAACCGACGATACCCTCCTGGCCCAGGCGGAGGTGCGTCCCCGGCGGCATCGGCCCCGGCTCCCCGCCCGCCGCCGCGGCCAGCACGATGGTCGCCGTATCGTCCGCCGGCGGCCGCAGAAAGATGGAGACGCTGTAGCATTGGAACGTTTCCCGCAACAGGTCGACGATAAAGGGCAGCAGTTCCTGGGACGTCATCAGGCTGCTCATCCGGCGCGCGACCCGGTTGATCGCCCCCAACTGCTGGGTTTGCCGCTGCGCCGCCTGGTAGAGCCGGCTGTTCTGGATAGCGACGGCGATCTGGTCGGCAAGGGTCTCCAGGAACGGCACATCGTCCTGCTCGAAGCCGCCGGCGGCCTCGCTCTCGATGCTGAGGACGCCGACGATGCGCTGGCCGATCTTCAGCGGCACGTCCAACTCCGACCCGGTGTGCGGCCCCGGCGCCTGCACGAAATGGCTATCGCGCGACGTGTCGTTGGCGAGCTGGGTTTCTCCGGTCTGGGCAACCCAGCCGATCATGCCGGTGCCGACGGGCTGACGTAGGTCGGGCCAATCCTCGTCAGACTCGGCGCTGTAGGCGGCGCGGTAGAGCATCGTGGGATCGTGGGGATCGACGAGCATGACGGCCACCCGCTGATAGCCGAAGTTGTCGCGGACGAGCTGGGTGGTGTCGGCCAGCAACGGATCCAGCTCCAGCGACGCCGTCGCCCGCCGCCCGACCTCGTTCACGGCCCAGAGCCGCCGGCTCTTCTTGCGTTCGCTCTCCAGGATTTTCGCGTTCTGGAGGGCGATGCCGGCGTGATCCAGGAAGAGCACGAACAGGGTGAACTCGTGCGGCGTCACCGGCGAATGGGTCGCCCGTTGCCGAGAAGCGCTCAGCACGCCGATGCGCTCCCCGAAGACGGTGATCGGCCCGAAGATCGTGGCGTGGTTATGGTGGCCGTACTTCTCGAACGTCTCACGGTCGAGACGCGGGTCCCAACCGTCGACCACTTCGACCTTGCCGGTGCGGATGACGTGGGCCCGAATGTCCGGGCTGTCCAAGGGGCAACGGATCGCTTTCACGACCGCTTCATCCTGGTTGATGCCGAGGACGCCCCGGATCAGGCGCTCTTGCGGGTCGACGAGGGCGATGGCGCCCATATCGAAGCCGAGCGTTTCGGTGACGGCCCGCAGGATGATCCGCAGCACGTCGTCCAGGTCGCGCGAGCCGGACAGCGCGCGCCCGACGTCGCGCAACGCCGCCAGTTCCTCCGCCTGCCGCTCCAGGCGCTGTGTGAGCCGGCGCAGCTCGCCCGAGGGAACGCCCGATCCCGACTCGCTCCTAGGTCCCGGGATTCTCGCCCTCCTTCCCGAAAACCCGTCGTCGTCCGGTGTCGGCCGTTCTCGCCTTCAACACAGTGTACAGGGCGCCTCCAGGCTCTGAAACCCTGCCTTGCCGCACTCGGCACCTTTCTTGCTACGCCTTCCGCGGGCGGGTGCTGCCCAAAGGGCGAACAGCGCGGCGGCGTGGGGACTCATGACCGAACAGAGACCAGTGGGGAGACCCGAAGCCGACGCCCTGCCTCTGGACTTTTTCGCCCAGATCGTCGGCGGTGCGCTCCAGGGCATCTGCTGCGCCGACCTCGACGGCAACACGACGTACGTCAATCCGGCGGCCGGGGCGTTGCTCGGCCGCCCCCGGCGCGATTTGCTCGGCGTGCCGATACACACGGCGGTACATCATCAGCAGCCGGGCGGCCAAACGCACCCAAAAGAGCACTGTCCGTTGCACCTGGCCATGCGCGACGGCGTCGCTCGGCGTGCGAAGAGCGACGTCTTCTGGCGCGCGGACGGCACGAGCGTCCCGGTGGAGTACGTCAGCACGCCATTGCGGCGGGGCACGGCGGTGATCGGCACCGTCCTGGCGTTTCAGGACATCGGCGAGCGCCAACGCGATATAGAAACACGGTTGCAGGCGATCGGCGCGCGTGCGGCAAAGGCGGAGGCGGCGGCCGCCGCCTCCGGCCGGTTGTACGCTGAGGCGCAAGAACGTCTCCGCACCCGCGACGAGTTCCTCTCCCTCGCGGCGCACGAGCTGCGGACGCCGGTCACGGCTCTGCGCGGCTTCGCCCAGCTCGCTCTGCGCCGCCTCCGGCGCGGGATCTTCGATCCCGAACGCGAGCAGGAGATCTTGGAGGAAATTGCCGGGCAGACGACCCACCTGAACAACCTGGTGACTCAACTGCTGGAAGTCTCCCGGCTGGACATCGGCAGCCTGGTTATCAGTCGGGAGCCGATGGACGTTGTCGCGGTCGCTACGGCCGCGACGCAGGCGGTGCCGACGAGCGCGGCCCATGTGCTGACCGTCCGTGCTCCGGCGTCGCTCGAGGCCTCCCTCGACGCCGCCCGTATCCAACAGGTACTGGTGAGCCTCATCACGAGCGCCATGCGGTTCAGCCCCGACGGCGGAGCGATCGACGTGGAGGTGACCTCACCGTTGCCGAACACCGGCCAGATCACGGTGCGCGACCATGGCCCCGGCCTCCCCCAGGAGCAACGGGATCGCCTCTTTGATCGCTCTCCCCAGGCACAGAATCGTGAGCACGCCCCGGGCCTGGGGCTCGAACTCTACCTCAGCCGCCAGATCACCGAGCTCCACGGCGGCACGCTGACCGTCGACGCGCCGCCCGGCGGGGGGACGCGCTTTACGCTGCTCTTCCCCCTGCGGGCGGAGGCCGATGCCGTTGAACCGGCATCCGGCGGGCAACGGCGGCCGTCGTCCGCTGCGGCGCGGGTGACGCCGTCTGCCCCGCAAGGTGCAGCAGGCAGGGCCGGTTAAGCGCCGGTCCGGGCAGGAGCGAAGATGGAGCGTCCGGCGATGCAAGATGGGCGGACCGGCCAGGCGGGACCGCGCACTGTCGTGACGCATCTGCCCCACCGATCGGTGATGCCCTATTACAGTGTGGCCGACGACACGCTGGACATGGGAGCCAGCCTGGGCAACAGTGCGCTCTGGGTGACGACGCTGGGGACCGGGGCGATCCAGCAAGTGTTCGACACAGACCTGGGCGAGCTGCTGCTCAACAGCATGTGCGTCCGCTATGCCGGGCTCGGGCGCCGGCCGCTGGAGCACGGCGTTACGCCGGATGCGGGAAGCGCTCCTTCCTATGTCACCCTGGAGCAGGAAGAGCAAGGCAGCTTCGATATTCATCCCGCCTACCAACGCCATCGCTTCGCCGTGGCCGGCGCGGTCCAGGTGACCGAGACGGTCTTCGTCCCCCTGGGAACCGGCACCGACCCGCCCGACGACCCGCCCCTGGTCTACCAGATGGTGCATCTGCGCAACGAGAACGACGTTTCCATCGCGCTGCGCGTCTACGGCTATGCCCGCCTGCGCGGGAGCCTGGACGCGGACGTCGAGGCGCGCTATGACCCGGTCCTGCGCGCTTTGGTGGCGCACAATGTCGGCCGACCCGACGCCGTGCGCGTGTTCGGCGTGACCATGCCACCCAGCGGCTACGCCACGAGCTTCGATTACGCGCGCGTCTACAATCTCCTGCACCTCAGTGCGCTGGACAACACGACCACCGCCAGGGGCGACATTCTGGGCTGCTTGCAGGTCGACCTCGAACTGGCACCGGGCGAAGGGTCAACGGTCGCCTTCATCGCCGCCCTCTCCGGGCGCGGCGAAGCGCGTGCCGTGGCCGCCTACCGCGCGGGGCAAGGCGCCCAGGCGGCGCTGGATGCCACGTTGCAGTCTTTGGAGGATGCCCTCTCCTGCGGCCGCGTGCTGACGCCCGATCCGATCATCAATCAAGGCGCGCTCTGGGCCAAAGTCAACATGCGCCGCGTCATGGCGCGCTACCCGCAAGGGGCGGCCTTCACCAACGAGCCGGGCGTCTCTTCCAACGTCGTGGGGCGTGACGTCGGCTGGTTCGTGTACGGCAACGACCACTTCGCGCCGGACTTTTCCCGCGCCTTATTGGACACCTTCGCCCGCCTGCAGTATCCCGACGGCAAGATCCCCGAATATTACAGCGCCCTGGACGGCCGCGTCGAAGATTACGGCCTGAACATCAACGACGACACGCCGCTCTTCATCCAGGCCGTCAACCACCATTATCGGGCCACCGGCGATCTCGCCTGGCTCGGGGGGATCTACCCGGCCGTCGCCCGGGCCGCCCGCTACATCATGTCCCAGGAGGACGAGCGCGGACTCGTCTTTTGCTCGGCCCGGGACCCGCGCGGCAACGTCTGGGCCATCGCCAGTTGGCGCAATGTCATCCCCCAGTACAGCATCAACGGAGCGGTGACGGAACTGAACGCGGAGTGTTGCGCGGCCCTGCGCTCAGCCGGTCACCTGACGCAGAACCTGGGCCTCGCCGACGACGAGGCCCAAGCGTTCTTTGACGCCGCCCAGCGTTTGCGCGACGCCATGGACCGGCACCTGCTCAATCCTGCGAATGGCCTCTACTATCTCAACATCGACGTCGACGGCAACGTCCACTCCGACGTGACGGGGGACGAGGTGTTCCCGGTGATGTTCCGCGTCTGCGACGATGACGTGGGCTTCCGGATCATCAGCCGCCTCAACTCGCCGGACTTCTGGACCTCCGCCGGCCTGCGCACGGCGTCGCGCAACGACCCGCTCTACGATCCTTTCCGCTACGTCGGCCTGATGGGGGGCGTCTGGCCCGGCCTTACCTGGTGGTATGCGTTTGCCGCGGCGCGGTACCACCCCGAGTTCATGGTCGAAGCGTTGCGCGCCTCCTTCCGGCATTACGCGGTCGCCCCGAATGTCAACAACACGGTGCCCGGCCAGTTCAGCGAGTGGTTCGACGGCGAGAGCCTCGTCAACCGCGGCATGCGGCTGAGTCCCTGGGAGCCGCCCCGATTCATGTGGGCGGCGGTGGAAGGCGTCTGCGGGCTGATGCTGACACCCGGCCAGCCGCGCATCAGGCCCCTGGTCCCCAGCACCTGGAAGTGGGTAGCCCTGCGCCAGGCGCCTTACCATGGCCAACTCCTGACCTATTTTGCCGCCCGCCAGGAGGGTGAGTTCCACATCTACGCCAACGTCGCCATCGACACGCCGCACACGGCGGAGTGCTTCGACGAGGACGTGTCCGGTCAGGTCCATGCCTTTTCCGCTTCCGCGGCCGTGGTGGCGCTGCGCCGGCCCGGTTGCCTGCTCGTGCTGGTCGGCAACGTCGGTGATGGCACGACCGTCGTGCCGCTCGATCTGCACCGGGTCGCCGACCCTGGCGTCGACTACGACCTCCGCATCTACAACAGCGAGCGCAGCGCCTGGGAGTCGCCCCAGCGCGTCGGCGGGGAGGTGGCCTGTTCGCTGGCCGTGTCGATCGAGGCGAACGGCTACCGGGCGGTGGAACTGATGGAGGTGGAGGGTAAGACGGCGTGATGCGCGGGGGCCGTTCCCTGTCGTGATCTCGGTGTTGGGCGATGAGCCGATCGTCGGCAGGCATCGTCAAATGTTTCCGCGAGGGATACCCGGACGCCGGGCCGTTTGCTAGACGTTTCCGCGACGAAGAACGGCTGAGTGAGAAGCGCCTCTAGCCGTTCGCCCCGATGAAACGTCGTCTGTTCGGTTAGCGCGAAGCCTTCCAGGCCGTGGACGGGCACCAATGTGCGCAGTTCTCGGTAGTGAAACAGGCCATCCGCGGCGCGCGGATAGTATGATGGACTCCTTAGCGCGCCGGAAGGTCAGCGCGGGAGGGGATGGTGTCGGAAGCTATGCACACATTGCTCACCGGCGATCATGTCACCATGTCACGCCAGGTAACACAAGAGCAGATCAACGCCTATGCCCTGGCTAGCGGCGATCACAACCCGCTGCATACCGACCCAGCCTTCGCGGCCAGCACACCGCTCGGCGGCACCGTGGCCCATGGCATGCTCGTTCTGGCCTGGCTCTCCGCGTTGCTCACCGACGGTTTCGGCGACGACTGGATTGCCCGGGGCAGCTTCCGTATCCGATTTCGCGCCCCGGCGCGTCCCGGCGATGCGCTGACCCTGAGCGCCACAGTTCGCACGGTGCAGGAAGCGCCTGCCGGGCGCCGCGCCACACTGGACCTCCTGGTGGCGAATCAGCGCCAGGAGACGGTGATCGATGGTCAGGCGACGGTACCCGTCACCACCAGCAGGCCGCCCTCAACCGTGAACGGTTCCCGTTCATAGCCGCCCCACACCTGGACATCATCGAAGCCGCAGCGCGCCAGGAGGTGTTCCAGCTCCCAGCGAGAGGTGTAGCGCACGGCGTACTCATACTGGTGCCGGCGGCGCCCGCCGTCCGCTTCCTGGACGTCGTAGATCACCGCCAACTGGCGGAGCTGGCCGGTCTCGTCGGTCCAGCGCTGGACGTCGCGCCGCGTCAGCTCCACGCCCGGCCCCAGCTCCGGCGCGGGACGCCGGTAGACCTCGCGCGTGAAGCCCTCCGGCAGGGCTATAACGCGGGCGGCGACGGCGGCGGTCGCCAGGGCCAGCATGCCGCCGGGACGGAGCGCCTGCCGGATGTTCCCCAGGCAGCGCCGTTGCGCCTCCGCCGTCAGGAGCGCCGCGAACGTGTTATAGCCGAGGAGCGCGAGAGATAGTCGGTTCTCGTGGGTATCCCACGCGCTGAGATCCAGCGCTTCGATTCGGACACGTTCGCGGATAGCCGCCGGGTGCCGGCCGAGTTTTGTCCGTAGCCGCCGGAGCATCGCCGGCGAGCGATCGACTGCGACCGTTTCGAAGCCCGCCGCGGCGAGCGGCACGGTGAGCCTACCGGTGCCGCAGCCGAGGTCGGCCACCGGGCCGTCGACGCCTCCTGCCAGGCGCAAGGCCCAGGCGATGTCCGCTTCGTCGCCCTGATGCTCGCCGTCATAGACCCGGGCAACGAAGGCTGCCAGATGGGGATCGTCCGGCGCCGCCGATGTCCCCGCCCGCCCTGTGACATCCGACCCGGCCATCGGCCGCCCCTTTCCTACCCCGCCAACCGTACCAGCATGGCCGGTCCAATCGCGCCGCTGGCTATACTACGGCGGTGAAGATAGGTGCGGTTGCTAAAGTTCTCAACGTGCCGGTGCCGACGATCAGGCGGTGGACCCAGGAGTTCGCCGCGGGGCTCTCGGCCGGGGCGAGGGCCGGCGATGGAACCGTGCGCGTCTTCACCCACGAGGACGTGTTGCTCCTGCGGGCAGCGCGCGACCTATTACAGCAAGATCTCACCTATGCGGCGGTCCGGCGAAAGCTGGCCGACCAGGGCAAGCTGCAGCCGGTGGAGGAGCAACCGGCGACCGCGGATGGGCCGGCCGACGAGGAGGAACGCGACCAGGCAGTGCGCTTCGTGCGCTCGGTGATCGACGATGTCATGTCGCCGCACCTGGCGCGCATCGCCGCGCTGGAACAACAGGTCCGCGAGCTGCGCGAGGTGCTCAACAATGCCGACCCCGGCCAGCGCCGGCGCTGGCCGTTTAAGGGTTGACCGGGCATTCCGATGCCGGCCGGGCGCCAACGACCCGCGCTGGCGCGGCGGGAGATGTCTCCGGGGAAGAGAGGAGGGCGATGGAGGACGCGGACGGCGAGCGGCCCACGCTTGCCCTCAACGGCGTCACCGTTCTGCCGGCGTCGCTGACGCGCCTGGAGGGGGCGCAGTACGCGCTGGTCATGGCCGGGGCCGGCGAGCGCCGGCTGGCGGTGATCGCGCCGCCCGGCTCGGCGCCGTTCAACGATTTCCAGGGCACGGCGAGCGAGTACCAGGACCGGTCGCTCCTCCTTTGCCCCCTTTCCGAACGGAACGCCGCCGCCCTGCGCCGCCGGGTGGGCTGGTTGCGACCGACCCCGCTGGGGCAGCGTACCTCCGCCGGTTTGGGCGACCGGCTGGGCCTGGCCACGCCCGGCCACCTCCAGGCCATGCGTGCCGTCGGCGGTTCCCTCGCCGCGATGCCGGCCCAGCAATCGATCCGGGAAATGGAACGGACGGAGCGCACGCCCCAGGACGTCATGGACGACGCCATGTGGGGGATCCTCGAGGCGGGTTGGCGGGCGGGCTTCGGCGCCGACGCCGATCACCTCAAGACCACCGCGGATATCGACCGCTGCCTGGCGGCCGGCTACACCTTCTACACCTTCGACCCCGGTCACTACGTCGACGCGACGGCGGAGCGTGCGACGCCCGCACAGCTACGCACGTTGCTGGGCGAATTGCCGTGGCCCCACCTGGAGGATGCCCCGGCAACGCTGGCCGCCCGCTACCTCGACCGGCCCATTTGGTGTGAGAGCCACGCAATCCGATTTGACGAGGCCGCGCTGCTGCGCGCTGCCGTCAAGTACGGGCACGCCATCGCCCACGTCGTTGCCCTCTCCCGGCACCTGGCAACGGCTGCCGCAGGAAGGCCGTGGGAGGTAGAGATCTCGGTCGACGAGACCGATCTGCCCACGACGCCCGCCGAGCACGTCTATATCGCCACTGAGTTGCGCCGTCTTGGCGTCCGCTGGGTTAGCCTGGCCCCCCGGTACATCGGGCAATTCGAGAAGGCCGTCGACTACGTGGGCGACGTCGACGCCTTCGAGGCCGATTTTGCCGTGCATGCGGCGATTGCCCGCTCCCTCGGCCCTTACAAGCTGAGTCTGCATTCGGGGTCCGACAAGTTCAGCATCTACGAGGCCTGTACCCGTCAGACGCAGGGGCTGGTGCACCTGAAGACCGCCGGCACCAGCTACCTGGAGGCGCTGCGCACCATCGCCGGGCCGGAGCCGGCGCTCTTGCGGGCCATCTACCGCTTCGCCCGGGAGCGCTTCGAGGCGGATAAGGCGACGTATCACATCTCCGCCCGGTTGGATCGGGCGCCGGAGCCAGCCACGCTCGCCGATCGCGATCTCCCGCGCCTCCTCGAGCAGGACGATGCCCGCCAGATTTTGCACGTCACGTTCGGGTCGGTGTTGACCGTCCGCGACGAAAACGGCACGAGGCGCTACTATGGGCCGCTGATGCAGGCGTTGCGCCGGCACGGGAGTGCCTACGCCGCGAATCTGCGCGCGCACTTCGTGCGGCACCTGGCGCCGTTCGCGGCGTACGCGCGCGGCTGAGGAGGCGGGGCGCGAGGGCGGATCCCCATGCGATCCTTGTCGCACGAGGGGAACAACAACGAATGGAGCGGGATTGAGGATGACGGAGTACCTGGCGAGCCTCTTTGGCCTGGACGGGCAGGTTGCGCTGGTCACCGGGGGTACGGGAGTGCTGGGCGGCGCGATGGCGCGGGGTCTCGCCCGGGCGGGCGCCAGGGTGGCAATCATGGGCCGCCGGCGTGAGCAAGCGGAGGCCGTGGCGACCGAGATTCGGGGCGCCGGCGGGGAGGCGCTGGCCTTGCCGGCGGACGTGCTGCAGAAGGGCGAACTGGAGGCGGCGCGGGACATCTTGCTACGTCGGTGGGGGCACGTGGATATTCTGGTGAACGCCGCCGGCGGCAACATGCCGGGCGCGACGGTGGTCGGGGAGAACACCATCTTCAACCTCGGTGAAGACGCCTTCCGGCAGGTCTTCGACCTGAACCTGTTGGGGACGCTCTTGCCCAGCCAGGTCTTCGGCGCGGCGATGGCCGGGCTGCTGCCCGATCAGCAAGGAGGGACGGCCCGGGGCTGCATCGTCAATATCTCCTCAATGGCGGCGCAGCGGGCGATGACCCGCGTCGTCGGCTACGCCGCCGCCAAGGCCGCCGTCGACAACTTCACCCGCTGGATGGCGGTGGAACTGGCCCGGACCTACGGCGGCCAACTGCGCGTGAATGCCATTGCCCCCGGCTTCTTCATCGGCGAGCAGAATCGCCGCCTCCTCCTCAAAGAGGACGAGTCGCTGACGGCGCGGGGGCAGACGGTGATCGGCCACACGCCGGCCGGCCAGTTCGGCGACCCAGCCGACCTGGTGAGCACGCTGATCTGGCTGTGCAGCCCCGGCGCCCGTTTCGTCACCGGCGTGGTGGTGCCCGTCGACGGCGGCTTCAGCGCCTTCAGCGGCGTCTAGCGGCTTGACCGGCGGGCATCCGCCTGCTACAGTCGCCCGGCCGGTTGACATGGCGTGAACCGGCCGGGAAGGACTTTGACGAGATGACGGTGCGAGTAGGGTTCGTCGGCTGCGGCGGGCGGGCCGTGCGCGAGATGATGGACCTCGTGCAGATGCCCAATGTCACCATGGCGGCCATGTGCGACATTTCGGAGGATCGAGTCGCCGCCGGGCTGGCGCGCCTCAACAACCGGCGCGGTGCCGGGGAGCAGGTATCGGCGCCCGCCTTCACCGACTGCCGGAAGATGCTGGAGGCGGTCGACCTGGACGCCGTCTACGTGGGCCTGCCGCCGTTCGCCCACGGCGCGATCGAGCACACCATTATCGACGCCGGCAAGGCGATCTTTATCGAGAAGCCGCTGGCGGTCGACATGGCGGTGGCGAAGGAGATCGACGCCCATATCAGGGAGAAAGGCGTCATCAACTGCGTCGGGTACCAGTGGCGCTACGCCGGCCCCATGGAGCAGGCGCGCGAGATGCTGGCGAACATCCCGATCGGCCTGCTCATCGCCATTCGGTTGGGCGGCCTGCCGGCGACGCCCTGGTGGCGGGTGCAGGCGCAGTCCGGCGGGATGCTGATCGAGCAGCACACCCACTCCGTCGACGCTATGCGCTACCTGGCCGGCGATGTCGCCACGGTCTACGCCGCGGCCGCCACCCAGTTGCTCACCGACGTCCCGAACCTGGACATCGCCGATGTCAACGCCGCTTCCGTGACGTTCGTCAACGGCGCGGTCGGCAGCATCGTCAACTCCTGCGCCGTGGCCGGGCAGCAGATGCCGAACCTGAGCAACGCCATCCATATCGTGGCCAAGGACCTGGTGCTGGCCGCCTCCGCCGGCTCGCTCACCGTGATGCGCCCGAAGCAGGAACGGCAGGAGATCAAGGCCGAGTCGGACGACAGCAACTTCAAGCTCAACGCCACCTTCATCCAGGCGGTCGAGTCCGGGAACGGCGCGGAGATCCGCTCGCCGTACAGCGACAGCTTGCGCACCCATGCCGTCACGGTTGGCGCCGTGCAATCGGCCCGCGAGGGCCGCATCGTGGACGTGCGGGAGCTGCTGTAACGACCGGGGCGACGGCCCCGGTTAGTACACAATCACCCCGCGCGCCACTTCTCCCGCCGCCATGGCCGCGAAGGCGGCGTTGACCTCGTCCAGGGCGAAGCGGCGGCTGATCAGCTCGGGCACCAGGATGCGCCCCGCCTGCCAGAGGTCGACCAGGCGGGGGAAGTCCACGTAGGGTTGGGCGCTGCCGGCGACGCAGCCCTTGACGGTCTTGCCGGAACGCATCAGGTCGGCGGCCGAGAACGTCACCTGGGCGTCGTCGGCGGCGACGCCGACGACCAGCATGGTGCCGCCTTTGCGGGTGGCATCGTAGGCCTGGCGGATCGTCTGCGGCAGGCCGATCACCTCGAAGGCGTAGTCGGCGCCGAAGCCGCCGGTGAGTTGGGCGACGCGTTGGGCGACGTCGCCCTCGTCGGCGCGCATGACGTGCGTCGCGCCGAACTGCCGCGCCAGTTCCAGCTTCTGCGGCGCCAGGTCGACGGCGATGATCCGCGTGGCACCCGCCAGCCGCGCCCCTTGCAGCACGTTCAGACCGACCCCACCGACGCCGATCACGACCACGCTCGCCCCCGCCTCCACCTGCGCGACATTCGTCACCGCGCCGATGCCGGTCGAGACGCCACAGGCGATCAGGCTCGCCGGCTCCAACGGCACGTCGGCGGCGATGGGAATCACGTTATTCGCTGGCAACGTCGTCTCCTGGGCGAAGGAGGCGACGCCCTGGAACTGATAGATCGGCTGGCCGTCACGCCGGAGGTGGGTGCGGAAGTGGACGTTGCGGCCGGCGTCCTGCGGTGTACATAAATACGGCTCGCCCCGCCGACAATAGGCGCATGTGCC
>JAICXR010000586.1 GCA_025980355.1 Chloroflexota bacterium
CTGATGTCGAAGTTGACCCGCGCGAAGGGAGAGTTGACCTGCTCCATCAGCCAGACCACACGCTCCGGCCGGTCCAGCGCGGTGTTCACGTGCGGCTCGACCGCCAGGGTGACGCCGCGCCGGCCGGCGTAGGCGGCCAGCGCGCCGACCCGGTCGACCAGGACGGTGCGCAGACGGTCCCAGTCCTCGGAAGCGCCTCCCACGGTGGTGTTCAGCGCCGGGACGTGGCCGTCAATGGCCAGGTCCGCGCACAGGTCGGCGGCGCCGTGCAGCCGCACCAGGTCGGCAGCGTGCTGGGCCGGCTCCTCGACGAGTAGGCTGGTGTGGCCGGCGACCGCCGGGAGCTGCAAGTGGGCCTCCTGGTAGAGACGGCGAATGCGCCGGCGCTCGGCGCCATCCAGCGTGGAGAGCTCCGTGCGCCAGCGCGGAATGACGGTGAGTTCCAGTCCGTCGAAGCCGATCCCGGCGACGTGGGCGACCGCGGCGTCGATCGGTACGGTGGGCATGCCCCACGTGCTATATCCCAACAGCATCGGTGCCGCATCTCCTCCCGCTGGCGTCAGAACCGAACGGGAGGATAGCAGAAAACCGTTGATGCCGACACGGGGCGCCGGCGGTTATGGCGCCGCGGGGCTATTTGGTGGCGGTGGCCGAGGCGTGCGCGGTGATCGTACCGGCCGGGACGGGGGCCGAGCCGCCGTGGGCGAAGACGCCCGATCCCGTAAACAGCCAGATGAGGCCGAGGATGATCACAATGGCGACGGCGATGAGGATCAGCACGGTGACCATGTTGATACCGGCCGCCACCGCCGAACCGCCGTTGTCGTTATCGTTCGGCGGGACCGTGTTGGGAGTGTTGACGTTGACCTGACTCATAGGGTGGTTCCTCCGATCTTCTGTCCGTTTCCGGGCGATAGCGCCTGGAAACGCGGGGACCGCGCCCCCAGCCGTATTTCTAAGCAAGGGGCGTGCCAAGAGCTGCTCTGTCGCTTAACACGCGCCCCCGCAACTGCCCAACGAGGTATAGCGACCCGGTGACGCAGACGAGACCCTTCGGCCCCGCCTCGTTCCGGGCCAGGTCCAGGGCGGCTTCGGCCCCCGGCTCGACCAGCACCGTGACGCCGGCCGGCACGGCGATGGTGCGGCGCAGGAGGTGGGGATCGACGCTTTGTTCGCGCCCCCAGTCGGTGCCGGCGCTGATCTGAGTGAGGATCACCGTGCCGGAAACGGCGAGCAGTGGCGCCAGGGTAGTGTCAATGTCGTGACCGCGACGCATGGCGACGAGGCAGACCGGGCGTTGCCCCGGATATAGCAGGCGCAGCGCGGCGGCCAGCGCCGCCATCTTCTCCGGGTTATGGGCGCCGTCGAGCAGGATCGGCGGCGTGCCTACGACGCGTTCCAGGCGGCCAGGGATCCGGCACCCTGCCAAACCATGGCGGAGCGCCGCCTCGTCCACCGGATAGCCGCGCGCGGCGAGCACGGCGGCCGCGGCGACGGCGAGCGCGGCATTGTCGACCTGATGTCGCCCGAGCAGGCCAATGGCGAGGTCGGGATAGGTCAGACCGGGGAGGTGAAGGTCGAACCGGGCGCCATCGCCGTCGACCCGATGGGTATCGACCCGGATCTCCTGTCCGAGCCGCCAGAGCGCGACGCCCGCCTGCTCAGCGCGCGCCGCGATGATGGCGAGCACGGTGGGCTGCGTCGCTCCGGTGATGGCGGCGGCGCCCGATTTGATGATCCCCGCCTTATCCC
>JAICXR010000222.1 GCA_025980355.1 Chloroflexota bacterium
GGAGACTTCGCGCGGGCGCATGGCGACGCAGCCGGCGCTCGCGCCGAGGCGTCCGCTGTCCAGCAGCTGCTTGAGGGCGACATACTCGGGGTCGAACCGCTCCGTAAGCTTCATCTGCACATGACCGGGGCCGCGGGCGACCGCCTGCTCCAGTTGATCGAGCTCCCGATGCGTGATAGCCATCGGTTTGTCCACCAGGACGTGCACGCCGCGCTCGAGGCAGGCCAGGGTGACGGCCGCCTTCTGGTCGTGGGGCGGGCAGACGACCACCAGGTCGGGCGATTCGCGGTCGAGCATCTGCCACCAATCCGCGTACGCCGGCACGCCGTAGCGCCCGGACGCCCGGTCGCGCCGCTCCTCGTCCTCCTCCGCGACGGCCACCAGGACGGCATCCCCGGCCGACAGCACTTCGGCGATACCGCCGTGACCGTGGATGCGCAGCCCGACCGCCGCCACGCGCAACATCGTGTCCACTCCTCAACCGGGCTATCGTACACGCCGCGGCAAAGACGTGCGCTGCCAAGGAGGCGGGGAGAGCGCGCCACTGGATGAATGCTACACTGGCGCCGTTCGTTGTCCGCGCTACAAGGCAACGATGATTTACGCCACGGAGGTGGATCAGTGACCGCTATTGACATGCGTTCGCCCGGCTATTCGCGCCGCACCGTGCTGCACCGCTTGGGTGCCATCGGCGTCGGCTTCGCGACCGGAGGTCTCCTCGCCGCCTGTGGGAGTGCCGTGAGCACCTCAACCAGCGCGGCTGTCGTCTCGTCCACAGCGGCGACGCCGGTCGTCACCAGCACCACCGCCCAACTACAGACGTCGACGTCGCTTGCCGGCTCGACCAGCAGCACGCCCGCGGTCAGCAACACGGCGACGACCGTCGCAAGCGCCGCGCCGACCTCGCAAGCGGCGGCCGCGCCCGGGAAGGCCCAGATCGAGCTCTTCTACCAGAACTGGGACGATCTCACGCAGTACAAGGACTCCTACGGCGCCTGGTACAACTGGGCCTTCGATGCGTTCCAGCAGCAGCACCCCGAGGCGAAGGTGCAGTACGTGCTGACGCCGTTCGGCAGCATCGTCGAGAAGATTATCGCCGGGGTCGCCGGAGGCACGCCGGTGGACGGCTCGACGATGTCCATCCTGCACGGGCGCGACCTCTACGACAAGCAGGCGCTCAACGCCCTGGACTCCTATATCGCGAAGGTGGAAGAGTTATCCCCGAACAACTTCTTCGACGTCGCCAACATGTACCGCTCCAGCCAGGGCAAATACTACGCCCTGTCCGTCTATGCCGACGTGAGCATGATCGGCATGAACAGTCGCATGCTGAGCGATGTCGGCCTCGACCCCAAGGCGCAGGACGTGAAGACCTGGGATGACCTTCTGCGCTATTCCGACCGGCTGACGAAGGAAGACGGCGGCAAGATCACGCAGCTCGGCTTCCCCTACAACCTGCCCGGCCTGGAGGAGTTCGCTACCTGGGCCTATGCCAACGGCGGCGAGGTCCAGGACGCCGACGTCACGAAGGCGCTCTTCAATTCTCCGCAGGTTGCCGACATGCTGCACTATCGCGCCACCCAGTACCAGCGCTTCGGCGTCAACCGCAGCACAGACCTCAAGGGCGATCTCTTCAAAATCCAGAAGCAGGCAATGGAACACACCAGCACGGCGCTCCAGGTTGCTGTGAACGGCGGCACCTACGTGCCGAAAGGGTTCGAGTACTGGTTTATCCCCACGCCGAAAGGCCCCAGCGGGTCCGGTCCCGGCATGGCGGCGTGGGTCAACATGGTCGGGGCGCCGACCGGCGTGAAGCACCTCGACCTGTCCTTCGACCTCCTGCAATCGATCGCCGGGCCGGCGGGGTTGTCGAAGATGTTCCAGTACGCGAAGATCTACCCCGCCCTGAAATCCTTCTACCAGACCGACGTCTTCGCGCAGGCCGTCAAACAGGACCCGGTCCTCGGCATCCCGCCGACGCTGTTCGCGCAAGGGAAGACCTACCCCTTCTTCCGGCGCTACAACGACGTGAACAAGGTCCTCGGGCCGCTGATCTCCGATGCGGTCGCCGGCAAGCGCGACGTTCAACAGTCGCTCGCCGATGGCGCCCAACAGGTCAACGCGATCCTCCAGAAGTAGGCGCGCAAAGGCGCTCTCAGCGACCGACGCCGTGACCGCCCGGTGCCGTTCCCGGACACGGCCCGCCAAACGCTGGCGCTGATCCTGCGAAGGTAGTCGCCCGGAAGACGGGAGGAGCCTTGTGCCATCCTTGACGGCGCTCCTGGGCCTGGTGGCGACCTACGGCTACGTCTGCCTCGCCGGGGTCGTCTTCGTCGCCGCGGCCGGCGTGCCCTTGCCGGTCCAGCTCCTCCTGATCGCCCTGGGCGCCTTGAGCGCCCAACGCGGCGGCCCCAACTTCCTGCTCCTGGGCGTCGTCGGCGCGGTGACCGCGCTCGGCGGTGACCTCGTCGACTATCTGCTCGGCCGCCTCGGCGGCCGGCCCGCGCTGCGCTGGCTCCTGGGCAGGCTGGGCCGGTCCGGCGATGCCGGCAAGAACCTGCGGCGCGTGCCGTTCTGGCGGCGGAGCGGACTGGTCATCCTCCTCACCCGCTTCCTGCTCACGCCGCTCGGGGCCCCGGTGAGCCTCCTGGCGGGGGCGACACGCATCCCCCTCCCCAGGTTCGTCTCCTGGGACCTCCTGGGGGAGGCGATCTTCGTCCTCGGCAGTCTGGCACTCGGCCGTCTGTTCGGGGCCAGCCTCTTGCGCGGAGGTCCGATCACCTGGGCCTTCTGGGGCGCCGCAGCGGCGCTGACGCTCCTGCCACTCGTCATCGTCCGCGGCGTCCCGGCGGTGCTCCGGCGATTTTCCCGCGAAGGCTCGGCAACCCGACCGGAGCGGCATCCGAGCGACCCTCGCCGGATGTAGTCATCTTTTCATGCCAGCCCTGCTACGCCCAGCCCGTACACTAGCGTAGGGAGGGCACGCTGGGGCAATGAAGACCGCGCACTATCCGCCGGGGCCACGAGGGCTCCCGCTCGCCGGCTCGATCCTCGACTACCGCCGCGACCCGCTCGGGTTCATGGGCGAGGTGGCCCGCACGTACGGCGACGTCGCGGACGTGCGTTTCGGGCCGTTCCACAGCATCCTGCTCGGCCATCCCGACGACATCAAGGACATGCTCGTCACCTACAACCGGCGCTTCCACCAGGGGCCGGCCCACATGTTCCTGGCCCGCGCGCTGGGGCAGGGCCTCCTCACCAGCGAGAATCCGCTGCATCTGCGGCAACGGCGTCTGCTGCAGCCGGCCTTCCATCGCCAGCGCATCGCCGCCTACGCCGACGTGATGACCGCCTACACCGCCGACCTGGCGGACGAATGGCGCGCCAGCGCGCAGCGCGACCTGGCGCAGGAGATGATGCGCCTCACGCTGCGCATCGTCGGCAAAGCCCTGTTCGACACCGACATCCGGGAGGCGTCCTCCCTGATCGGCCCGGCGAGCAGCGTCGTCAACGACTACACCTCCAATCGCTCGACCCAGGTGATCGGACCGCTGCTCGACCGCCTCCCCTTGCCGGCCAGCCGCCGGTTCTATCGCGCCAAGGCGCAACTGGACCGTTTCGTGTACCAACTGATCGCCGAGCGCCGGGCCGACGAGACCGACCGCGGCGATCTGCTCTCGATGCTGATCCTCGCCCGGGACGAGAGCGGCCGGCCGATGGCGGACCGCCAGGTGCGCGACGAAGCCATGACGCTGTTGCTGGCCGGCCACGAGACGACCGCCAACGCCCTCACCTGGACCTGGTATCTGCTCGCCCAGCATCCCGAGGTGGAGGCGACGCTGCACGCCGAACTCGACACGGTCCTGGCCGGTCGCCTCCCCACCTTCGACGACGTGCCGGGGTTACGCTATACCGAGATGGTGTTCTGCGAGGCGATCCGCCTCTACCCGCCCGCCTGGGGCACCAGCAAGCTCCTCATCGCCCCCTGGCAGATCCGCCAGTACGCGCTGCCCGCCGGGACGGTCGTCGCCGCGATCTCGTACCTTGTCCACCGCGACCCGCGCTATTGGCCGGAGCCGGAGCGCTTCAACCCGGATCGCTGGACGGCGGAGGCGGAGGCGACGCGGCCGCGCTTCGCCTACTTCCCTTTCGGCGGCGGGCCGCGCCAGTGCATCGGCGAACCGTTCGCCTGGCTGGAAGGCATCCTGATCCTCGCCACGCTGGCCCAACGCTGGCGGCTGCGGCTGGTGCCGGGCCACCCGGTGGTCCCCGAACCGCTGATCACCCTGCGCCCGAAGTACGGGATGCGCATGCTCGTGGAGCCACGCACACCGGGAGCGGACGCCGGAGTTATGGCGGGCACAGCGCCCTCCCCAGCGACGCATCGGCTACGCCGACCCTAGCCCGCCGCCGCACTGGTCATGAGATTCTGCACCACCGGCGTCATGGTGGCGAGCGCGGTACTGGCGGAGATCGAGTTCGCCGTCAGTTTGCCGAGCGTGTCCGCCATCCCCTTGCTGTAGATGTCGCCGAAGTTGACCAGGGCGTGCGACGGCACCACCTGGACGTGGTCGGCGGCGGCGATGGCGGTATTCAGGTCGGCGTCGGTGAGCTTGGTGTAGCCCTGGACGATCTGCTTCCAGTCGGTCGTGACCGAGCGGCGGCTGGGCAGGGCGCCGGTCTTGGTCGGATAGATCTTCAGGCCGGCCGGGCTGACCATGTAGGAGATCAGTTGCCAGGCCTGATCGGCGTGCTGCTGGCCGTTGAACGTCGCCCACTGGTCGGGATAGAGGGTGCTGCGCCGCGGCAGATTGGGCGGCGCCGGCATGGCGGCCACCCCCCAGGCGAAGGAGGTGATCGTGCCGAAGGACTGGAAGGGGACGAAGCTGGCGGAGTACATGCCGTACCGACCGGTGTGGAAGTCGCTCGGCAGGGAGCCGCGCAGCGCCTTCGCCTCGTCGGCCGTGGGCTGGGCGTGGTACTTGTAGGTGCAGTCGACGTCGAACTGCATCCCGGCGATCGCGGCGTCGGCGTCGATGGGGAACTGCTTCGGGTAGCCGGAGGTGTAGGCCGCCGGCTCGAACCAGTCCCCGCCGTAGACCCAGGAGTAGGTGCGCAGGTCGCTCCAGGCGTGCGTCGAGCCGTACTGGGCCGTGGACTGGCCCGGGTTGCGCGTCAGCTTGGTGCAGACGTTGAGGAACGCGTTCCAGTTCCACGTCGTATCGGCAAAGTCGCTCGTCGGGGCGGTGAGGCCGATGTCCTGGAAGAGCGTCTTGTTATAGATCAAGAACTGGGGATAGAGGTCGATCGGCATGGCGACGTACTTGCCCTGCCACTTGCAGAAGTCGATGGCCACCGGGAAGAAGTCGCTGAGGTCGTATTTGTCGCGGCCGATGTACGGATCGAGCGGCATCAGGACGTTGCGGGAGGCGTAGTAGCGATAGCCGCGATTCTGGGCGGGAAACCAGAGGGCGGGCGGCGTGCCACCGGCCAGCAAGGCGTCGGTCTTCTCGTCGTAGTGGCCCGAGGGTGCCTCAATCACCTCGACCGTGACGCCCGGTTGCGACGCCTCGAAGGCGCTGAACGCCTCGTTGAGGATCTTCTCTTCGTTCACGCTCGCTCGCACCACGGCGATCAGCGTGATGCCGTTGGTGGCCGGGGCCTTCGTCGCGCTCCCGGTGGCGGTCGCCGTCGTCGACGCGACGAAACTCGCGGTGCTAGACGAGGCGACAGTCGTGGCTGAGGTCACTGCGCTGCTCGTCGACGACGTCACCGCGCGGCTCGTCGCGGTCGTCGCCGAGACGGTGCCGGTGCTGGCGGTGGAGACGGCCGCCGCGGGCGCCGTCCCCGCTGCCCCGCAGGCCGCCAGCAGCGCCGTCCCGGCAATGCCGAGGAAGGCCGCGGCACTCCCCCGCAGGAAGGTCCGCCGCGCCTGCATCTGGGTTCCCATGCCAAGTCCTTTGCGACAGCCACGCAACGGTGCGCGTGGGCACGCCGACCGTCACCGGACGGTGAGGGGACGGCGGACCCTCCGGGGAGGGGCGCCGTGGCATCGTCGGCGAAGTCGCGGGGAGGATGATAGCAGAGCGCCCGGCCAGGTCAAGGACGGCCCGGGCTTGCTCCTGGCGCACGTTGGACCCACCTGGGATGGAGAAGGGACGAGCGGGGGATGAGGCTCGAAACC
>JAICXR010000108.1 GCA_025980355.1 Chloroflexota bacterium
CTCTGGGGGCTGGTCCTGAACACGCTCGAACTGCTACAAGGCGGCCGCATCGTGACCGCCACCGTGACGCGCCCGATGTTCGATCAGGTCGGGCTGGGCGAAGAGGGGACGGAGGGCCTGGTCGAGGCGATCCGCAACATCGAAGGCGTGGACGTGGCCATCCTCTTCCGCGAGGAGCCACAGGGTGACATAAAGATCAGCTTGCGTACGACAGAGACGATCGATGCCACCGTCATCGCCGTCGCCAACGGCGGCGGCGGCCATGCCCGCGCCGCCGGTTGCACGGTGCCAGGGCCGCTGGAGGCGGCCCGCCGACGAATCATCGACCAGACGGTGCAACTATTGGAAATGGGCACGCTGGGCGTGTGAGCCGGTCGTGACCAGCAACGGCCTCCTCGTGCTCGACAAACCGCTCGGCATGAGCTCCCGGCAGGCGCTCGACCGCGTCCGCCGGCGCTATCGCACGCGCAAAGCCGGCTTTGCCGGCACCCTTGATCCCCTCGCCAGCGGCGTCCTGGTCTGCGCGCTTGGCGTCGCCACCCGCCTGTTGACGTACCTGGAGGGGGACGCCAAACGCTACCGGGCGATCGTCGAGCTGGGGCGGGAAACGGACACCGACGACGCCGAAGGGCGGACGGTCGCTCAGGGCGACTGGCACGCGGTCGGTCGAGCCCAGGTGGATGCGGCTCTGGTGGCCTTTCGCGGCCCGTTACGGCAGCGTCCGCCCGCCTATTCCGCCATATCGATCGGCGGCCAGCGCCTCTACGCCCTGGCCCGCCGCGGCGAAGCGGTCGTGGCGCCCGAGCGCGAGGTCACCATCTATGCCCTCGACCTCACTGATTGGCGCCCGCCCAAATTCGTCCTCGACGTGCGGTGCTCCAAGGGCACCTATATCCGGGCGCTGGCGCGCGATCTCGGACGCACGCTCGGCTGTTACGCCTATTTGGCAGGGCTGCGTCGCACCGCATCCGGCGCCTTCACCCTGGACCAGGCGACCACGCTGGAGCAATTGGAGGCTGCCGGCGACGACCGGCTGGCGACGTACCTCCTGCCGCCACGGGCGGCCGTCGCCCACCTGCCCGCCGTCGCGCTGGAATCGGACGAGGTCGATCGCGTTCGCTCCGGCCAACGCCTTCGGCGGAGCGAAGCGGGCGACGGCCCGGTGGCGCTCGTGGATTGCGACGGCATCGTGGTCGGCGTCGGGCGCTCGGTTGCCGGCACGATCCAGCCGGAAAAAGTGCTGCCGCCGCCGGACCAGGCATGATCGGACGGCGCGCTCATGCCGGGGCGGCCGTCGCCTCGACCTCCGCCGCATAGGTCTCGCCGTCGTCCTCCGGCGCGTAGCCGAGCAGTTCGCGGGCGTTGGTAATGTCCCATTGCCGGCGGGTGTTGCCGGAGATGCCGTAGAAAATGCCGAACGGGACCGCCGCTTCGACGCTCCTCCAGACCAACTGCGTCATGTCGCGCGGCGAAATCCAGGTGCCGAGTGCCCGCCGGTTCGCCGGCTTGGGTGTCGCCGAACCGATGCGCAGGCAGATGACGGCGAGGCCATGCCGATCGTGGTAGTAGCGACCCAACGCCTCGCCATAGGCCTTGCTGGCGCCGTAGAAACTGTCGGGGCGCACCGGCAAGTCCGGCCAGACCAGGCTGCCCTGGCGCTCGTACATGCCGGTGACGTGGTTGGTGCTGGCGAACACCACCCGCGGCACGCCCGCCAGCCGCGCCGCCTCGTAGATGTAATAGGTCCCGACGATGTTGGCGTGCAGCACGGCCTCGAAACCGGCCTGGGTGCTCGGATTGCCGGCCAGATGGACAATCGCGTCGACGCCCTCCGTCGCCCGACGCACGCCGTCGAAATCCCCCAGATCCGTGACTACCGCCTCGTCGTCCGGTCCGACCGGCAGGACCGTCCGGTGGTACATCAGGCGCAGCCGGTAGCGCCCGGCCAGGTCGGCGTGCAAGCCCCGGCCAATCCGACCGGCCGCACCGGTGATGAGTACCTTCTTCATCCACTACGTCTCCCCAAAACATCGCCCCGGAGGTGCCGTACCGGAGCGTACCGGGACGACCGCACGTACCGCAACTCAACCGGCGAGCAGGGTCGGCCCGCCGTGTGCAAGAATAGGGGCCGGCGACACGGCGTGGGGGATGAGGTGGCAGGTGACGCTCAAGGATTCGTCGTCGGTCAATGCACCATTCCTTGCCTTGATGCACGTGCTGCTGCAGCCACTCGGCTACCAGGACCTCGCGCAGGCGGTGGTCAATGCACTGCCGGGGGCATTTGCGCCGGACACCGCCGTGCTGGGCGCGCTGGTGCTCACCCTCAGCCCGGAGGCGCACAGTATCGAGGCCTTCGCCTTTACCGAGGGCCCGAACCAGGCGGCCATCGCCCGTGGCATGGCCGGGCGGCCGCTGCACCAGCTCGGTGGCGACTACCGGCGCGAGTCGAACGTCATCGAGCGGGTCGTCATGCAGCGACGCGCCATCGGCGCGCCACACCTTGATGATTTCCTGTCCGGGTACATCGCCTCCCCCCTGCTGCGGCGTTTTGAAGAGATCATCGGCTGGCGCGGTGGGATGGCGATCCCACTGTCGGCGCAGCAACGGAGCGCCGGCGTGTTGCTCTTCGCCCTCGGCAAAGAGGTGACCGCGCTGACGGACGAAGAAGGGACCCGCATGACGAACGTCGCCCACGTCGTCGGTCTCGCCCTGGAGCAGGCGCGTCTCTACGAGGAGGAACGCCGCGCTCGGCGCGCCCTGGAGCAGGCACAGGAACAGGGGCAGACGTTTCTGCGCATCGTGGCGCACGATCTCAAGACGCCGCTCACCAATATCCTGGGCTACGCCCAGCTCGCCCAGCGTCTTCGTCGTCGGGAAATGGCCCCGGTGGCCGGTACGCCGAATGATGCCGGCGATCGCGTCCATGCAGCCTGCGACAAAATCGTCGAAAACTGCCGGCGCCTGCAACGCCTGGTCGACGACCTCCAGGAGGCTTTCCGCCTCGGCTCCGGCCGGTTCGAAGTACAGCGCAGGCCCGTCGACCTCGTCGCCCTGGCGCGCGTGGCCGTCGACGAGCAGCGAGCGGCCGCTCCCAATCACACCATCACGCTGTCCGCCCCCGCTCAGCCCGTCGTCGGCCAGTGGGACGGCGAACGGGTGCAGCAGTTGGTGGCCAACCTCGTCTCCAACGCCGTCAAGTACAGTCCGTCCGGTGGGCCGATCACCGTCACCGTGCAGCGGCGCGGCGAGTCGGCGCAGCTCTCCGTCACCGACACGGGCCTGGGTATCGCCAAGGACGACCTACCGGCGCTGTTCCAACCCTATTCCCGCCGTCATCAGCAGCTGGCGATCAAAGGGACCGGCCTGGGCCTCTACATCGCCAAGGGCATCGCCGAGGCCCACGGGGGTCGGATCCGGGCCGACAGTCCGGGCGAAGGCGCCGGGGCGACGTTCACGGTCACGCTGCCGCTGCAGCCGGCCGGTTGACGGGCGCTACCCCGCCCGATGCTCCGTCAGCAACCGGGCCAGCGCTGCCAACAGCTTCTCCTTGAAGGCGGACGTGTCGAATTGCAGGGCGTGGGCCCGGATGGCGACCGGATCGAACGGGGTCCGCTCCGCCCGCTCCATCGCCGCGGCCAGGGCCCCGACGGATTGCTCGTGGAAATAGATACCGGTTTCCCCGTCGAGCACCGTCTCCAGGGCGCCTCCCCGCCCCAGGGCGATGACCGGGCGGCCGGCGGCCTGGGCCTCCACCGGGGCGATCCCATAATCCTCCTCGCCCGGCCAGAGCAGAGCGCGGCACCCCGCGAACAGTGTGCGCAACGCCGGCCGCTCCACGTGGCCGGTGAATTCCACGGTCGGCCCGGCCATGGCTTTCAGGCGCGCCGTCTCCGGCCCCGCGCCGGTCACCACCAGCCGCCGCTGCGAGGCATTGCAGGCAGCAATCGCCAGGTCGATCCGCTTGTAGGGCTGGTGACGGCCGGCCACCAGGTAGTAGTCGCCCGGGCCGGTCCCGAACGGCATGCCGACGGCGTCGACCGGCGAATGCAGCACCTCGGCCTCCCGCCGGTAAAACTTCCGAATGCGCCGGGCGGCGTTGACCGAACCGGCCAGGAAGTAGTCGACGCGCTGCGCCGCGGCGTAGTCCCAGACGCGCAGCGGCACCGCCAGTGCCGAGAGCGCGGCCTCCAGCGGCCGTCCGACGCGCTCGTTATCCAGATACTCCTGGTACATCCAGAGGTATCGGAAGGGCGTGTTGCAGTAGCAGACGTGGCAGGTGGCCGGCCGGGTGAGGACGCCTTTGGCGAAGGTCGTCGTACTGCTCAGCACGAGATCGTAGCCCCGCAGGTCAAACCGTTCGAACGCGATCGGAAAGAAGGGCAGCAGCTTGTAGGAGATGCTGCGCTTGGGGGAGATGCGCTGCATGAAGCTGGTGCGGATATCCATAGCCCGAAAGGAGTCCGGCATCGCCGCGCGGTCGTAGACGCTGACGTAGACGGGTGCCGTCGGGAAGAGCTCGTGGAAGACCTCCAGGACCTGCTCCGCCCCGCCCATCTGGTTGAGATAGTCGTGGACGAGCGCCACCCGCAGTCCCGCCGGCAGGACCGTCACGGCGTGGCGGGCCGAAGCGTGCGTTGGCGCACGGCTTCGAAGAGCAGGACGCCGGTCGCCATCGCGACGTTCAGCGAATCGCCGCCGCCCGGCATGGGGATGCGCACGCGATGCGTCACGGCCCGTTTGGCGGCCGCGGTGGCGCCGCGCGCCTCCCCACCGACCACCAGGGCGAGCGGGCGCGACCAATCGAATTCCCAGTAGGGCTGGCCGGCGTGCGCCTCGGCGAGGACCACCGGCGCGCCCGCCGGGAACGCAGTCTCACTGGTATCCCAACGGAACCCGGCGTCGATCGCCAGCCAGAAATGGGCGCCGGCCGCCGCGCGCACCACCTTCGGTCCGAACAGGTCGACGCCGCCGCTCACCAGGACCCGGCGGACGCCGGCCGACCGCGCCGTCCGTAATACGGCACCGGCGTTGCCCGGGTCAGCCACGTCGTCGAGCACGAGCGCCAGGTCGTGCAAGGCGCCCGGACGCGCCGAGGGACGCCGCGAGAGCGGGCGGGCGGACGCCGCGCCTCCGGGCGGGGGGAGCGGGACCGCCAGCACGATGCCCTGGCTATGCTGCACGGCGCTGACCGATTCTATGACGTGAGGGCTGGCCGTTTCCATCCAATCGCTCAACGGCTCCAGGTCGGCCAGCAGAGCGCGGCCGCGCTCCGTCTCGCCAAGCGCCTCGTCGTAGAGCACCAGCGCCGGGCGGACACCGGCGTCGACCACGTCTTCCGCCAGACGGACGCCCTCGATCAGATAGAGTCCTTCGCGGAGGCGGTTCCGACGGTCCGCCAGCGCGCGCAGCAGCCGGACGCGGGAGTTGCTGGTGCTGGAAATCATGCGGCGTTACAGCGCCGCGCGGGCCCGTTCCAGCACGGCGGCGAAGGCGCTCGGTTCGCGGACGGCCATATCGGCAAGCACCTTACGATCCAGCTCGATCTGCGCGGCGTTGAGGCCGGCAATCAGCCGGTTGTAGGAAAAGTCGTGCAGGCGGCAGGCGGCATTGATCCGCGCGATCCAGAGCGACCGCATCTCGCGCTTGCGCTTCCGTCGGTCATCATAGGCGTAGGAGAGCGCCTTCAGGACCGATTCGTTCGCCAGCCGGAACAGTCGGTTGCGGACACCTACATGGCCTGAGGCCAGTTCCAGTACTTTCTTATGGCGCTTATGCGCCGGAACGCTGCGTTTTGATCGAGGCATGGCGGTAAACCCTTCCTGGTGCGCTACGCGTAGGGCAACGCGTCGCGCAGATGGCCGACTTCATTCTTCGGCGCGACCTGCATTTTCCCCAGCATGCGCAGGTTCTGCTCGCTCTTGCGACGGCGATGGTTCTGCCAGGATTTGCGGTAGCGGAACTGGCCAGTGCCCGTCACGGAAAAGCGCTTGGCGCTGCCCTTGTGGGTCTTCATCTTCGGCATCGTTGTCTGTCCCCTTCACCTGGCCCCGCCAGCCCGAGCCTCGCCGCCGCGCGACAGCCGCCAAGTATACCACCGGCGGGCGGAGCATCGTCTATACCAGCGCCTGCTCGCTGGCCTAGCCCGTCGTGACGGAAACACCATGGCGCTCCAGGAAGGCAAAGAGTCCGGCCCGTTGCTCGGCGACGACGCCGTTGCGCGCCGGATCACCGACCAGGTTAGTAAACTCGCCAGGGTCGGCGATGGAGTCGTAGAGTTCCTCCGCCGAGGTCTTCTCACCGGCCACGGCCGGGCCGCGGCCCGCCGTCGCGTCGGTGTAGTAGACGTATTTCCAGCGTTCGTCGCGACGCATGTAGAAGGGCCGCTGGGGCAGGGCGAACTCGCCGAACGCGAACGGCTTGCCGCGAAGGCTCGGATCGCTCAGGACCGGTGCGAAGCTCTGGCCATCGAACGGCCGGCTCCGGGCGGCCGGTGCGACGCCGGCAATGTCCAGGAACGTCGGCGCGTAATCGGCCTGATCGACCAGGGCATTGCTGCGGGCGCCGGCGGGGATGCGACCGGGCAGGCGGGCGATCAGCGGCAGGCGTGCCGCGCCGTCGAAGAAGCAGAACTTGCCGCGCATGCCGTGCTCCCCCAGCGTCTCGCCGTGGTCGGTGGTGTAGACGACCAGGGTGTTGTCCGCCAGGCCCAGGCGGTCCAGCGCGGCCAGGATGCGCCCGGCGCAGGCGTCCATGTGGCTGACGTTACCGTAATAGGCGGCGATGAAGCGGCGCAGCCAGGCGTCGCCCTCCGGCGTGCCGGCGCCGGGATATCGGTGGCTGCGCACTTGCGGCGGTAGCTGCTCCAGTTGGGCGGGCGACCAATCGGGCAATGGCATCTCCTCCGGCCGGTACATGGCAGCGTACTCGGCCGGCGGCGAGAAGGGGTTGTGCGGCTTCAGAAAGCTGGCGGTGACGAAGAACGGTTCGTCGCGGTAGGTCTCTAGGAAGCGAATGGTTTCCCTGGCGACGAAGCTCTCGAAGTGGTCCTCCTCCGCCAGCAGTTCCCGCACCGCCAGCGTATCGTTGTGGCGGGGCAGGTCGGCCGGCACCCAGGCGCTGCGCCCTTCGGTCGGCGGGCGGTGGATCGTGATCCAGGGGGACCCGCAGCCGCTGTCTTCGGCGCCCATGCCGTAGGTGAAGGTGCGCGTTTTCGGCCCCAGGTAGTCGAAGTAGGCGCCCATATCCATGTAGTAGTCGAAGCCGTGGGTCTGTCCGTCGACGGGATGCATCTTGCCCAGCCAGGCGGTGACGTACCCGGCCTGACCGAAGTGATGGGCGACGGTGCGCGTGCGCAGCGGCAAGGGTGTGTTGTTGCCGACGGCGCCGTGATGGTGCGGATAGAGGCCGGTCATCATCGTGAAGCGCGCCGGCACGCAGACCGGGTAGGAGCAGAAATGCCGGTCGAAGCACAGCCCCTCCGCCGCCAGCCGGTCGAGGTTGGGCGTCTGCACCACCGAATTGCCATAGCAACCCAGCGCGTGGCTGCTGTGCTGGTCGCTGGTCAGCCAGAGGATATTCAGAGGACGGGCAGCCCCCGCATTGTCGCTCATGTTCCGTGCTCCTGATAGCGCTGGTGCACGTCGATGTCCTTCCTTTCCTTCAAGTCAGGCAGCGTGACTGAAGACCTACTACACGTGCCCCAGGTGGGCGGCCCGTCAGCCGACGCGTTCCGGCTGCCCCGACCGGGCCGACTTGTACGCAGCTTCGGTGATCTGGGCCACGCGCAGACCGTAGACCGGACCGGCCTGCGGCTCCGGGATCTCGCCTTTGATCGCCTGGATGAAGTTGGCGACCGGGCGGCTCTCGCGGCCGCTCCCCCGCAGGAAGCGCGTGTCGTGCCCCTTCTTGTGCAACGTGACCTTGCCGTCGCGAATGTTGAGGACGCCATCGGAGCCGTAAAAGGAGAACTCCTCACGCCAGGGTTCGTGGGAGAGACTGGTGGCGGCGAAGGTGCCGCACGCGCCGTTGGTGAAGCGAATCGACAGCGCGGTAATCACGTCCACGAGCGTGCCGTAGTTGTCGAAGTTGGCGAAGACCTGTTCAGGGGCGAGGCCGGAGACAAACAGCATCATGTCGTTGATGTGGCTGCCCGTGTCCATGAAGTGCCCTCCGCCGGACATCGTCGGGTCGGCCCGCCAGGTCCGCGTCGGGTCGCTGAAGATGTCCAGGCAGTCCTGCGCGATGAGCACGGTGACGAGGCGGATGTCCCCGATCTCGCCGCTCTGTACCACCTCGTGCGCCCGCCGGTAGAGCGGCGTTCCGTGACGCTGATAGGCGATCGCCAGCACCTTGCCGTTCCGCTCGGCGGCGGCGATAGAGGCGCGGGCGCCCGCCGCGGTGGTGGCCATCGGCTTTTCACACAGCACGTGCAGGCCGGCGTCCAGGCAGAGGCGGATATGCTCGTCGTGCTGCGTATGCGGCGTGGCGATGACGACGGCGTCGCACAGGCCCGAGCCGGCCAGGGCGGCAACGTCGGTGAAACGGGCGATGTCGCGCTGCTTGAGGGTCGGCACACGCTCCAGGAAGCGATCGATTGCGGCCTGGTTGATATCGCAGGCGGCGACCACCTCGGCGTCGTCGCGCGCCGCGATCTCACGGGCGTGGGCGGCACCCATGCCCCCCGTGCCGATGATCCCGAACCGCAGCGGCCCGCCGGATTGAGCAGACATTGATACGACTCCTTA
>JAICXR010000306.1 GCA_025980355.1 Chloroflexota bacterium
CCGCTGGAACTCCGACCAGAAGTTGATGCCGTCGTCGTTCGTGATGCGGTAGCCGAACTGCGGTCCGGCGCCGGCGTTGGTTTGCGTGTAGAAGTGGCCCGCCCCATTCGGCAGGTCGAAATCGGCCGCCGTCGCCTGTGCCTGGGCATCGGGGTGTTGGACCAGGGCAAGCCCCAGCAAGAGCATCGCCGCGAGAGCGATCAGGATCGATCGACGTCCCATACCATCCCTTTCATGAATTCTTCGCCCCTTCGCTCCTTTGAACGGTTGAGCCGACCTGACGTGATGCGCCGGTCGCTCGCACGACGCCGGAAGTATGGCCAGTCACCGCGGTGCTGTCAACGTCGGTAACCGAAGGGGGTACGGCGTTAGCCCGCGGCCTCGCGCGGCAGCGTCAGCAGAAAGCGGCTCCCGCCGCCCGGGCGAGCCTCGACCTCCAGGCGTCCGCCGTGGAGTTCGGCGATCTGACGGCTGATATACAGGCCGAGGCCCATGCCGCCCGCCCGGTCGCCTTGCCCCTGGTAGAAGCGGTCGAAGATGCGCTGGCGTTGGGCCATGTCGACGCCGACGCCCCGGTCGGCGACACCGATCGTGACGGTGGAAGGGCCGACGTCCAACGTCACGTCCACCGGCCCGCCGGCCGGGCTGTACTTGAGCGCATTGTCGAAGAGATTGGTCAGGACCTGTTCCAGCCGCATGGCGTCTACCGTCGCCGGGGCGGCGGCGGGCACCGTCAAGGTGAAGGCATGCCGGCTGGTCGTCATCTGGACCGCCTCGACGGAGTGTTGCAGCAGGTCGACCAGGTCCGTCGGCGTCCGGGCGAGGGAGAGCCTGCCGGCGTCGATGCGGGTGAGGTCGAGCAGTTGGGCAATGAGATGCGCCAGCTTGTTCGATTGTACTTCGATGGTGCCGAGGGCGTGGCGCAACTGTTCGGGGGCCAGGTGGCGTTCACGGTCCAGGCGACGGGTGAGCAACTGGGCGAAGCCGCGCAAGCTGGTGATAGGCGTCTTCAGTTCGTGGGCGGCGATGGAGAGGAAGTCGTCGCGCTTCTGGATCGCTTCCTGCGCCTCGCGGTAGAGGCGAGCGTTTTCGACCGCCAGCGCCGCCCGCCGCGCCAGCTCTTCGGCCAGCGCCAGGTCATCCGGGCCGTAGCGCCGCTCCACCTTGGCGGAGACCAGCGTGATGATGCCCACCAGCCGGTTGCGCGCCCGTAAGGGCACGTACATCGCGGACTTGAAGCCGAGGCGGCGCCGAAGCTGCATCTGCTCGGCGTCGGGGCTGGAGGCGGCGAGGTCGGCATCGCTGACCGTTTCCAATAGCACCGATCGGCCGCTGCGCAGCACTTCGGAAATCGGTTGGATGCCGTGGCGGTCCGGCGGATAGCGGCGCTGCAATTCCCGGATGACCCCCTCCAGGGCGGGATCGATGTGGCTGCCGCCGAGGCCGATGGTGGACCCGTCCGGTTGCACGACGTCCACGGTACACCAGTCGGCCAGCGCCGGTACCACCAGCCGCGCCAGATTGGTAAGGGTCGTCCGCTCATCCAGGGTCCCGGCCAGCAACTCGCCCGCCAGCGCCAGGAAACGCTGGCCTTCTTCGGCGCGCTGGCGTTCGGTGACATCGCGGACGATGGCCTCGACGGCCAGCAGGGTCCCCTGCTCGTCGTAGATCGGCACGCGGCGGAACTCCGCCCAGACCAGCCGTCCGTCTTTGCGCCGCACGCGCAGGGTGGCCTGCTCGGCGACGTGCTGCCCCGTTTGCAGCCAGGCGGACTGATCGCGGTCTTCGGGGGCGACAATCTTCAACGGCAACTCCGGGTCGGCATAGAACTCTTCCGGCGTGTAGCCGAACATGCGCGTCACCGCCGGGCTGCAGTAGCTGAAATGGCCGTAGGGCTGCAGCTCGTAGCGGTAGATGTAGTCGTGGGCGTTGTCCGCCAACCGGCGGAAGCGCGCCTCGCTCTCGCGCAGCGCCCGTTCGATCCGTTGGAGCGCTGTCCCCTCCGCCGACCCGCTGCTGATCCCCAACCTCGTCCCCCCTTGACACCGGCCGAAGATACTGTACTATCTTTTAGGACTTGTCATTACTCGCCGACTGCACGCAGGTGCCTGGCCCGACGACACCGATCGTTCAGACGCGCGATGGCGCTTCCCGGCCCAATTCGGTTGGTTGCTGGTCAAAACGACCACGCCGTCGTTCATTGTGGGGGATGACGGCAGGAAGAAGGAAGGAGTCACTCAATGGAGCGGTCAGGAGGAGGGGTGGGGGGCGTGAGCAGGAGGCGCTGCTTGCGCGTGTTCGGTGCCGGGGCGGCCGGCCTAGGGGCCGCCGGGCTGCTGGCGGCCTGCGGCGCCGGTGGGACGACCGCGGTCGGCACGGGGACGGTGAGCGCCGCCTCGGTCCCGTCGGCCTCTGTCAGCGCCGGCAGCACCAGTATCGCCAGTGCGGCAACCCGCGCCAGTGCGGCGACCAGCAGCGCCGCTACCGCCAGTGGTCCGACGCCGACGCCGGTGCCGGCGCCGCCGTCCTCCGGGAAAGGGACCGTGGTCTTCCAGTCGCCCGGACTGGGCATCGACGAAGCCAAGCCGTTCCAACAGATCGTCAGCGATTTCCAGAAGAAGACCGGCATCAACGTCACCTACGTCGATACCGGCGAGAGTTTTGAGAAGTTTGCCGTGCAGTTCGCCGGCGGCAGCGGCGGCGACCTCTACGAGTACGAGACGAAGGTGGTGCCGCATTACGCGACGCTCGGCGTCTTCGAGAACCTCGATCCGTATATCGCCAAGTCCACGATCATCCGGCCCGAAGAGTATTTCGCCATCACCTGGAACAAGGGCAAGATCCAGGGGCACCAGTTCGCCGTTCCTTGGGATACGACGCCGGTCGTCGTCTTCTACAACAAGGACCTGTTCCAGCAGGCGGGAGTGAAGCCGCCGTCGACGACCTGGGGCGACCCGGCCTGGGATTGGAATGCCTTCCTGAGCGCCGCCCAGAAACTGACGAATCCAGAACACACGGTGTTCGGCTGCACCATCAGCACATGGTGGGTCTACAGCTTGCCCTGGATCTGGAGCAACGGCGGGCACGTGGTGAACGAGGATCTGACGAAGGTGCAGTTCAGCCAGCAAGCGGTCCAGGATGCCTGGCAATATCTGGTGGACCTGGCCTGGAAGTACAACGTCTGGGCCCATACCGGCCAGAAGGACAAAGGCTTCAATACCGGCGGCAATGCCATGTTCCTGAGCGGTCCCTATTCCATCCCCGGCTTGCGCGACAGCGCCAAGGTGCCCTGGAACATCGGCGTCGTCCCCACCGGCAAGGCTGGCGTCTGGACCCGCGATCGCTCCGACTCGCTGACGATCTGGAACGGCAGCAAGAACAAGGACCAGGCCTTCCAACTCATGGAGTACATCACCGGCCCCGACGGCCAGCTCGTCATCGGCCAGTCCGGACGCGGCGTGCCGGCCCGCAAGAGCGTCGCCCAGTCTAAAACCTTCCTGGAGCAAGGGGATGGCATCGACTGGAAGGTGTTCGCCGAGGGGCCCGACCACGAGGGGCTGCAGGCGGTGACCGACGTCTGGCCGGAGATGGACACCGAGATGGGGAAGTTGATCGGCCCGATGTGGGCCAACAAAGCGACGGTGGCGGCGACGACGACCCAGATGGACCAGGTGATCCAGGCGATTTTGGACAAGGCGACGGTGCGCCGGGACCTCTCCGCCAGCTATCTGCCCCAGGGCTGGAAGTCCCCTGCCTACTCGTAGGCGTGCGCCAGCCCGTACCGGTCGATTGTGGACCGGCAATTATGGAAAGGAATACGGTCATGTCCGAAACCCATCGCTCCCGGCGACAGTTGCTCGTTGGCATCGCGGGGATGGCCGGGACCCTGGCGCTGGCCGCCTGTGGCGCGAACGTCGCGACCAGCAGCGCGCAGACGTCGGCAAGCGTGACCGCGGCGCTCAGCAGTAGCGCGACGGCAAGCAGCGCCGTCAGCAGCAGCGCCGCGCAGGCGGCCAGCAGTACGGCGGCTGCTAAGACGGCCGCGGCGACTTCGTCCGCAGCACCGGAGCCGACCAAGATTCCGGTGAAAGCCGGCCAGTCCGCCATCGAATACTGGTACTGGGGCAGCACCGACTACGACGCCAGGGAGAAGCGCATCGCCGATGGCTTCATGCAAGCGAATCCATCGGTTGTCGTCAACCTCAGCAACCCGTCCGGCAGCCTCTACGAAAAACTGCTGGCCGCCTTCGCCGGCGATTCCGCGCCCGATTCGTTTGCGATGGACCTGCCCTGGGTGATCCAGTTCGGCGACGCCGGCCTGGCGCTGGACCTGGCGCCGCGCATCCACCAGGATAAGGACGCCTGGCTCGACCAGTACCTGAACGACCCGCTCTCCAAGCCGATGTACGACATCATCTATCAGTACAAAGGCGGCCAGATATTGGCGCTGACCGGCGAGGCGAGCCCCAACATTATGTTCTACAACGGCGACCTGTTCCGGCAGAAGGGCTTGAAAACGCCCTACGAGCTCTACCAGGCGGACCAGTGGACCTGGGAGAACTTCCTGGACGCCTCGCGCAAGATCAACGCCGTCAAGCCGGACGGCAGCTACACCACCGCCGCCGCGGCGATGGGGCAGGCGCGGCTCTGGATCGATGCCGCCGGCGGGGCGGAGTTCGACGACGTCCGGCACCCGACGAAGTGCCTCTACGACCAGGCCGCCGACGTGACGGCGCTCAACTTCCTTCGCGACGCCATCAACAAGGACAAGATCATCCCGGGCAACTTCAA
>JAICXR010000600.1 GCA_025980355.1 Chloroflexota bacterium
GAGCTGGTTGCCGATCTGCACGCCTTCCAGATCGTTGGCCGTCTGGCTTGGGACGGCCGTGCCGCAACATTGGGCGTCGATATAGCGACCCAACCAGCCGGTCGTGCCGTTGGTGTCCGGCTCGGCCGTCGTCCAGATATCGGTGGACCGGAAGTGGGAGCGGTTGGGATTGGGGTAGCCGACGCCCTGGATGATAGCAAGGGCGCCGCCGTCGTAGAGCGGCTTCAGGGCCGACAGACTCGGATTCAAGCCGACGGCATCGCTCATCGGCAGCACGTCGCCCTGGGCGATGGCGAGGGTCGGGCGCTGGCTGTAGTAGGCCCGATCGGCATACGGCACGACGGTGTTGAGGCCGTCGTTGCCACCGCCGAGCTGGATGACGACCAGCGACGTCTTGGCGCTGCTAGGCCCCGCCAGCGGCATCTCCCCGGCGGCGTCCACCGCTCGGGTGACGAACGAGGGGGCCAGCGGGCCGAGCCCCAGGAACAGGCCGCCGCGCTGCAAGAAGTCACGCCGCGAGAATGGCATCGGTCAACTCCTTTTTCAATGAGAGGCGAAGGTCGTATCCAGCAACGGTGCGGTCAGTTCAAGTTGTAGGTCGGGCTGATCATGGTCAGGTGGACGAGGCCGCGCAGGCGTTCGTCAACGTCCGATCCCGCGGTGTCGAAGCCGCCGTTGCCGTTCAGGTAGCCGATGAGGGCGGCGCGGGTGGTGTCGGTGATGTCGGAATCCAGGAGCAGGCCGCTGTAGTAGTCGACGACCTGGTCGGCGCTGCTGCCGATGGCGGAGAGGTCGGTCGGCGGCGTCCAGCTCGTGCCGTCGTTGCTGCGTGCCGTCACCAGCCGGTTGGCGGCGTTGTAGCGGTTGAGGATGGTGCCGGTGTTGATCCAGGCCGGGCCGCCGGGCCAGCCGGCGACGTTCGGCGGATTGAACAGTTGCTGGCCGAGGAGGGCCATCACGCCGGGCGTTTGCTTGGGGATGGCCGTGATGCCGAGGTGCTTGAAGGCGCCGATCAGGTATTCGGCGGGGCTCTTGATCAGCCCGTGGACCGCACTTTGGGCCTGGAATTCCGGTGAGGTAAACATCGCTTGCAGCACCGGGGCCAGGTTGTACTGGTTCTGGGTGTAGATGGCGGCGTACTTCTGGATGTGGTCGCCGGAAGGGTTCGGGTCGACGAAGAAGCGGTAGAGCTTCGTCATCAGGAAGGTGGAGTGCGCCTGCTGTTGCCGGATGACATTGATGATGTCGCCGCCGTCCCAAGGTCCCGTCTGGCCGAGGAAGGTCTTGACGCTGTCGTCGTGGTCTCTCGCATTGAACTGGAACGTGTCATTGCGGGCGTGCCAGCCGGTGAAGGCGCGGGCGGCGGCGTGGACGTCGTCCTCCGTGAAGTTGCCGATGCCGAGCGTGAAGAGCTCCATCACCTCGCGCGACCAGTTCTCGTTCGGATGCCCCTTGATGTTCGACTGGCCGTCCAGCCAGACGAGCATCGCCGGGTCTTTGGCGACGCCGAGCAGCAGGTCGCGGAAGTTGCCGGCGGCGTTGCTGCGGAAGAGGGTATTCTGCTGCCACATTAGCGCCGCACTGCGCACCTTGCTGTCGCCGGTGGCGAAGTGGCCGTGCCAGA
>JAICXR010000452.1 GCA_025980355.1 Chloroflexota bacterium
AGAGAACGCGCCTGGGAGGGCGGCAGCGTCCTGTGCCCCGCTCCCCGGCGCGAGGCGAAACGGAGCGAGGAAAGCAACCGTCGATCGACTTGCGGTCTCTCTCCCCGCGCCGGGGAGAGAGTCAGAGAGAGGTTTCCCATGACCTGGTCTGATCGCTCATCTCGTCGTCAGTTCCTGGGCATGCTGGCCGTGCAGGCGGCCGCGGTGGGACTGCTGGCGGCATGTGGGGGCGCCGTCGCCGCCACATCCGCCACGGCTTCGGCGTCGACGCCGGCTCCCTCGTCCGCGCCGACCACGACTGCCGCCGCCCTCTCGTCGACCGCCGCCGCAAGTGAAACTGCCGCCGCGAGCACCGCTATCAGCAGCACCGGCAGCGCCTCGCAATCGGCGGCAACGGCCACGTCGGTTGCCGCGAGCGGGGCGATCTCCGCGTCGGCGGGGACGTTGCGAGTCGCCATCTATGGCACCGCCCCCCAGATTCAGGTCTGGACCAAGCTGCTGTCCAGCTACCAGCAGCTCCACGCCGGCGCCAAGGCCCTGCTCGAAAGCACGCCGTCCGGCGACGTCTTCTACAACAAGGTGCTGGCGGAGGCGGCGGGTGGTACGCCGAGCGACGTCATGATGTTCGAGACGAAGCGCATGCCGGTCTACGCCAATCAGTCCTTCTTCCTCGACCTGGACGGACCGATCGCCACGTCCGCGCAAGTGCATCCGGCGGATTACTTCTCCTTCTCCTGGACGAAGGGACAGTTGCACGGGAAGCAATACGCCATTAGCTGGGACGAGTCGCCCGCCGTGATCTTCTACAACCCCGACCTCTTCAAGCAGAACGGCCTGAACCTGCCGCCAACGACCTGGAATGCGCCGGGCTGGGACTTGGCAAGCTTCCTGGACGTCTGTCAGAAGCTCGCCAAAGGCGGCGACAAGCCGGTGTTCGCCGTCCATAACTCCGATTGGTGGGTTTACGCACTGCCCTACATCTGGGCGAACGGCGCCGACGTCCTCAACGCCGACTACACCAAGAGTACGCTGACATCGGCCGGCACCCTGGCCGGCTTCCAGTACCTCTACGACCTGCGCTGGAAATATCACGTGGACCCGACACCGGCGCAAGCGAAGCTGGGCGACACCAAGATGTTCGATCAGGGCCTCCTGGCTATGGTGCCGAAGATCCCGGACTTCGCCTCCAGCGCGCGCCAGGAGATCACGCACGTGCCCTGGGAGGTCGCGCCCTACCCGTCCGGCAGCGCCGGCGCCTGGACGCGCAGCCCGGACGACGCCCTGACCGCTTCCGCGGCCACCCGGCTCGCCGACGACGCCTGGAAGTTCATCGAATGGGCCTGCGGTGCGCCGGGGCAGATGGTCCTGATCGAGATCGGCCGCGTGCCGACCCGCATCGACGTCGCCTACGGCCCCTACCTCCAACAAACGCCGGCGATCAACTGGAGGATGATCGTGGACGGTACCCAGAACCACCAGGGGAATCAGGCGGTGACCGATCAGTGGAACGCGATGGACGCGCTCCTGAAGAGCCACTGGGAGGACGTCTTCGACAAGAACGCCTCGTCACCCCAGACCTTCGCCGACGCCATGACCGGCCCGGTCGACGCCCTGCTCGCCAAGGCCACCTACCGGCGCATCATCGGGCGGTGAACCGGCGGCCGCACGGGCAGTTCCCCCACCGCGGCTACTGTTGCGCCTGCTTGATGATGCCCATCATCGCCTGGCAGGCTTGGGACATGCCGGTGTGGACGTCCTCTTTGTTCGCCAGGACCAGGGCGAGTTGCTTCGCATAGGCGTCGGTGGCGTCATTGTCGTTCGGCAGCACCTGGATCGGCTTGCCGTACTTGGTGGCGATCTGCTCCACCAGGGCGATGTGCGCCGGGACGGGGTTGTGTTTGAGCTGCTCGGCGGTGTAGGCGGTCAAGGCGCTGTGTTTGCTGGGCATGTTGCCCGGTAACATCACCTGGTCGGGCGTCTGGTTCTTGATCCACCAGGAGAGGAAGGACCATGCCTGCTCGGCGTGGGGCGACTGGCTGGGCAGCGAGTGGCCCGGCGCCCCTTTGACGATGGCGAAGCGACCGGCGGGGCCGCTCGGCGGGATGGCGATGTCCCATTCCAGGCCCTGGTCCTGGCGATAGGTCTCGATGAAGTAGGAGCCCTGGATCTGCATGCCCAGCCGCGTGGTGGCAAAAGGCCCGTCCTTCACTCCCTTGGCGAAGCTGCTGCCGGGCGGCGGACTCACCTGTTCCTTGTAGATGAGGTCCTGCCAGAACTGGATGGCGTCCAGGCTCTGCTGGGACGTGAGCAGGCATTGGGAGAAGTCGGGCGAAGTGAAGTCCCAGCCGAAGGAATAGAGCATGGTGCGCGTGTAGTAGGTCAGGTCGAAGCCGTACTGCGCCGCCTGGGGGTTGGCGTTCGGCTTGGTCAGGCGTTTGGCCACGTCGACCAGGTGCTGCCACGTCCAGGTCTCGTCCGGCGGCGCCTCCCCCGCCGCCTGGAAGAGCGCCGTGTTGTAGTAGAGGGGGGAGATAGCGAACATGTGGTACCAGGCCCAGTACTTGCCGGTCTGCTGGGGCCAGCGGCCCATCTCCAGGGCGGTCTGGATGTAGTCGGCGAAGTTGATCTTGTCGCGGCTGAGGCGATCGTCCAGCGCCGCCAGCGCCCCCTTGCCGGAGAGACCCTGGCTCTCGTCCCAGTTGGTCTCCGCCAGGTCGGGCGGCGTGCCGCCCGCCAGCAAGGCGGTCAGCTTGGTGTCATAGCCGGGGTTCGGCATCAATTGCTGGACGACGTGGACGGACGGTTCCACCTTGGCGTAGTCGGCGGCCAACTGCTTATAGGCGTCGATCGACGGCTGCTGGGCAAGCCAGGACGACACGTGCAGTGTCGTGCCGGCTTGGGCCGGCGTCTTGGCCGCTGCCCCCGAGCTACTGGCCGCAGTGCTGGTCGCCGTGGTACCGGTGGCCGTGGCGGGGGCACTGGCGACGGTCGTTGACGGCGCGCTGGCGCTTGCCGCCGACGTGGTGGC
>JAICXR010000350.1 GCA_025980355.1 Chloroflexota bacterium
CGGCTGGCCAACGCCGACCAGTTCATCCACCGCCTGCCCCAATCGTATGCCACGCCGCTCTCCGAGCGGGCCGGCAACCTGAGCCAGGGCCAGCGCCAGCTGCTCGCCATCGCCCGGGCCATCCTGGCCAACCCCGGCATCCTCATCCTCGACGAGGCGACCAGCAGCGTCGACACGCGCACCGAGCAGCACCTCCAGGAGGCGATGCGCCGGCTGATGGCCGGGCGAACCAGCTTCGTGATCGCCCATCGCCTCTCCACCGTCCGCGACGCCGACCAGATCCTGGTGATCAACCACGGCGAGATCGTCGAGCGCGGCACACATACCGAGCTGCTCCAGCGCGAAGGCTTCTACGGCCGCCTCTACGCCGGCCAGTTCCGGGCGGTGGCGGCATCATTCGCCGCCCGCTGACGTCCTCCCCACCTCACCAAAGAGTTCGGCGCGCAGCCGTTCCAGGCTTGAGCTGAAGCGCACCGGATAGGGCTGGTCGCAGGTCAGCGCGCGGTACGGTTCCGGCAGTTCTCTCAACTGCTGCTGCGCCAGCTCCCAGATCTCGGCGATCGGCGGCAAGCTGCCGGGGAGCACGCTGCCGTCGCGCATCACGGGCTGCAAGAGCCGCCGGGACCCTTCAGGTGGTGGCTCGCCGGCGAGGGCGACGAGGTCGCCGCGGAAGCCGTCCATGCGGTAGACCTCTTTCTTCCCCGGCCAGGTGCTCTTCGCGCCGGCTCGCTTGGCGCTGGGACGCTCCGTGCCGTGCTGATCGACATACTGCGCCAGCTTGTAGACGCCGCCGAGCGCTCCGCCTTCCACGCCGTGTTCTAGTGAGCCGGTACCCGCTCCCAGGCTGGTGCCCACGCCGAAGGCGTCGATGGGGGCGCCGGCGGCGACAAGACCGGCGATAGAGAACTCGTCGAGGTCCCCGCTGGCCAGGATCTTCACAGTCTGCAGACCTGCGGTATCCAGCACCTCTCGAACGTAGCGGCTCTGCTCCAGTAGGTCCCCGCCGTCCAGGCGGACGGCGGCCAGCGTGTGGCCGAGCTGGCGGCGGTACTCCAGGGCGACCTCGGCGGCGGTGTGGATGGCGTTTCGCAGGTCGTAGGTATCGAGCAGTAAGGTGTAGCGATTGAACGTCTGCGCCACGGCGGCGAAGGCGTCGCGTTCCTCGTCGAATAGTTGCACCAGGGCGTGGGGAATGGTGCCGGTGGCCGGCAAGCGGTAGGCATAGGCGGCGGCCAGGAAGGAGGTGCTGGCGCAGCCGCCGATGAACGCCGAGCGCGCCACCATGAACGGTTCCTGGGCCCGGCGAAGCGAGAACTCGGCGACCCGCCGTCCCGCCGCGGCACTGACAAGTCGTGACGCTTTGGTGGCGATCAGCGTCGCGCCGTTAATGGCGTTGAGGAGGCCCGATTCGATCAGCAGCGCCTCCCGGAAGGGCGCGGTGACGCGTAGGAGCGGCTCGTGCGGGAAGGCGATCGCACCCTCCGGCATCGCCAGGATCTCCCCGCTGAAGTGCAGATGCGCGAGTTCATCAAGGAAGGCGGGGTCATAGTCGCGAATCTGGCTCAGATAGTGGATCTCTTCCGGTTCATAGTGGAAGTCGCGCACGAAGGTGAGCGCCTGTTCGAGACCGGAGACGAGGAAATAGGCGCCACCAAAGGGCGCCGTTCGTGCGAACAGGTCGAAGGTGGCCTGGCCATTGCGATAGGCACACCAACTCACATAGGCGGCGTCCGGGTGGTACAGGTCCGTAAGCAGCCCTGGATGTCCACCCGCAGGCCGTCCGACGTGTTTGGCGGCGAGGGCCGGATCAAGTGCCATCACTGTCCCGTCCCATGACCACGGCTCACAGCGCCAGTCGCTCGATGGTGGCCAGATCCGCTCCCCCGCGCACCATAGCCTCGATGGCGACTTCCACGTCGCCCGGTTGCATGTTGACGCCGCGACACGCGTCGATGAACAGCGTGGCGGAGATTCCGGCCTTGAGCGCGTCCAGGACCGTCGCTCGGACACAGTAGTCGGTGGCCAGCCCGCCGATGTAGACGTGCCGCACCTGCTGCTCGCGCAAGAACTCCGGCAGCGATTGTCCCCGCTGGGTCGTGCCGCCAAAGCCGGAGTATCCCTCATCGTCCTCGCCGACCCCTTTGGAGATGACCACGGCACTCGGCGGTAGGCGGAGTTCGGGATGGAATGTTGCGCCGATACTGTCGCGGACGCAATGGGGCGGCCACTGGCCGCCCTGCTGCTGGAAATGTTGCGACGCCGCCGGATGCCAGTCGCGCGTCGCGATCACCGGCAGGTTGGCAACGGCGAATCGCTCGGCATAGCGGTTGAGTACCGGGATAATGGCGCCCGCGTTCGGCACCGCGAGCGACCCACCTTCGCAGAAGTCCCGTTGCACATCGACGACGATCAACGCCCGCGTCACCGGTGCTCCCTCCTTCCTCGCGTTTGGCGGCGCCTGAGATCGTACATTGGCGACGACCTAACCCCAGTATCCCAGTCTAGGAGATCGCCTCAGCCTGTCAAGGCCCGCTCGGTGCCGGGAAACGGTACAGTGTGTGGAAGGAGGAAATGCCCATGCAAGCGCCCGATCAACAGTCCCCCACGACGTCGATCGACCCTGCCACGGAGGTCGGCGCCGTTGCGCTGACGGTGGCGGACATGGCACGCTCGCTCGACTTCTATACGCGCGCCCTCGGCTTCACCGTCCAACAACGGAGCGACAAGGCGGCCGTACTCGGCGTGGACGGCACGCCGTTGCTGCTCTTGCGGGAGCGGGCCGGGGCGCGGCCCTGGCCAACCGACGCCGTCACCGGGCTCTACCATTTTGCCATCCTGCTGCCGACGCGGGCCGACCTCGGCCGCTGGCTGCGCCATTATCTGGCCCTGGGTTACCCGCTGCCTGGCCAGGGGGATCACCTGGTCAGCGAGGCTCTCTACTTGCGCGATCCGGATGGCCACGGCATCGAGGTGTACCGCGACCGCCCACGTTCCGAGTGGCACTGGTCGAACGGTCGGGTGCGGATGGCGGCGGATCCGGTGGATATCCGCGGACTGCTCGATGACGCGACCCGCGAAGGGAAACCCTGGACGGGCCTACCGGCGGGGACGCGGCTCGGCCACGTCCACCTCCAGATCGGTGACATCGCCAAGGCCGAAGCCTTCTACCACGGCCTGATGGGCTTCGATGTCGTCGCGCAGATGCCGCAGGCGCTCTTCGTGTCAGCCGGCGGGTACCATCATCACCTGGGTCTGAACACCTGGCACAGCCGCGGGGCGACGGCTGCGCCGGCGGGAATCGCCAGCCTACGTTTCTACACCATCGGCCTGCCCGACGATGCGGCGCGCGCTGCCGTGATCGCGCGGCTCACCGCCGCCGGCGTCGAGGCCGCGGCGGACGGCGCAACGGTTGCCGTCGATGACCCCTGGCGGAACAGGATCCTCCTGCACTCCGGCACGCTGCGAAGCGACGAGGCGGCGCGCCTGCTGGCCGGGTGACGTTCCCGGTTACACTGCCCGTGCCCGCATTTGGCGGTCCGCGCCCAGCCTGGAGAGTAGGCGGTCTTGGATGCCAGCGCGGTAGCCGCCGTCGTCATCTGTGTTTTGGCGTTGGCGGGCATCATCGTGCGGCCGCTCGGCCTGACCGAGGCCGCCTTCGCACTGGCAGGCGGCGCGCTTCTGGTCGCCATCGGGGTCGTCGCGCCGGCCCAGGCACTGCAGAAGCTCGCCGAGAATTGGAACGTCTTCCTGTTCTTTCTCGGCCTCTTCACGATCTCCGCCATCGCCGATCTGGCCGGCGTCTTCGACTGGCTGGCTGATCGCGCTGCGCGCCTCTCCGGCGGCAGCGCCCGGCGGCTCCTGATCAACGTCTTCCTGCTGGGAGCGCTGGTGAGCGCCTTCCTCTCCAACGACGCCACGGTGCTCATCCTGACGCCGGTCGTGTTGACCCTGGTCACACGGCTCGGCCTGCCGGCCCGGCCCTATGTGTTTGCCTGCGCCTTTATCGCCAACGCCGCGTCCTTCGCGCTGCCCGTGTCCAATCCGGTCAATATCATCGTCCTGACGGCGTTCCCGGTCGCCTTGCCGGCGTACCTGGCCCATCTGCTGCCGGCAGCGATCACGTCCGTGCTGGCGAACCTGCTGGTGTTC
>JAICXR010000492.1 GCA_025980355.1 Chloroflexota bacterium
CCGGTCCGTGCAACTGATCTGCCACTACATCGCCGACGCCGTGCTGGACGCCCGCATGCAGATGGAGTCGACCGGTTCGCGCGCTGTTGCGGAGCCGGTACCGACGGCGGAGCCGGAAGAGGCGGAAGAAGTGGCGTCGGTATAAGGGAGCGGGGCCGCGGTCGGCAGGGCCTTGCAATAGAGGAGTAACACATGGCAACAACCACCGAACTCATCAAAGAGCTGCGCGAGGCGACCGGCGCCGGCGTGATGGACTGCAAGCGGGCGCTGACCGAATCCGGCAACGATCTCGGCAAGGCGAAGGACTTGCTTCGCGTCTGGGGCGCGGCGAGCGCCGACAAGAAGGCCGGCCGGGAGACGAACGAGGGCACGATCGCCGCCTACGTCCATCACAACAACGGCGTCGGCCGCGTCGGCGCACTGGTGGAGGTGAGCTGCGAGACCGACTTCGTGGCGCGCACCGAGCAGTTCAAGCAACTCGCCCATCGCATCGCCCAGCATATCGTGGCGGCCGGGCCGGAATACGTCAGCGAAGAAGAGGTACCGGCAGACCTGGACGCCGAGGACCGCGCGCAGGTCGTGCACGATCGGGTCCTACTCACTCAACGCTACCAGGCGACCAACCAGACGGTCGGCGATCTGCTGAAGGAGGCGGTCGGTACGCTGGGCGAGAACATCCGGGTCAGCCGGTTCAGCCGCTTCGTCCTAGGCGGTGACTGATGCCGGACAGCCTTCCCTATCGGCGCATCCTGGTCAAGCTGTCCGGTGAGGCGCTGGCCGGCGAGCACGGCTTCGGCATCGATCCCCAGGCCGCCCGGCGCCGGGCGGAGGAGCTCGTGGCGGTCCACCGCTTGGGCCTGGAGATGGCCGTCGTCGTCGGCGGTGGGAACATCTTTCGGGGTATGGCCGCCGCCTCCACCGGGATGGAGCGGGCAACCGCCGATTATATGGGCATGCTAGGCACGGTCATGAACTCCCTGGCCCTCCAGGCGTCGGTCGAAGCGCTCGGCGTGCCGACCCGGCTGCAGACGGCGATCGAGATGCGCCAGGTGGCCGAGCCGTTCATCCGCCGCCGGGCGATCCGCCACCTGGAAAAGGGGCGCATCGTCATCTTCGCGGCCGGCACCGGCAACCCGTACTTCTCGACCGATACGGCCGCCGTGCTGCGCTGCATCGAGATCAACGGCGAAATCCTGCTGATGGGCAAGAACGGCGTCGACGCCGTCTACAACGACGATCCCCGGCGCAACCCGGCCGCGGCGCGCTTCAGGTCCCTCGACTACATGGACGCCTTGACCCAGCGGCTGCAGGTGATGGACGGCACCGCCCTGACGCTCTGCATGGAGAACAAGCTGCCGATCATCGTCTTCGACGCCAACGGCGAAGGCAACCTGGTGCGCGCCGCGCGCGGCGAGCGCGTCGGCACCTATGTCGGCGAGCCGTCGGCGCTTGCCGGCGCGATCGCCGGAGCGTAGCCATGGCGACGCCGGTGATGGAGAGCTACCTCGAAACCATCTATAACCTGACGATGGAGGAGGACGCCGTCATCGCCGCTCGTCTGGCCGAACGCTTCCACATCACGCCGCCGACCGTCAGCGAGACGCTCAGCCGGATGGTCAAGCAGGGCCTCATCACCCTGGACGCCCGGAAGAACATCCACCTGACCGACGATGGTCGCACGCTGGCCGAGTCCGGCTTGCGCCGCCACCGGCTGCTGGAGCGCATGCTCGTCGACATGTTCGGCCTCGATTGGACCGAAGCGCACGAGGAAGCGCACCGCCTGGAGCACGGCCTCTCCCCCATGCTCGAAGAGCGCATGCTCACCGTGATGGGATCGCCGGAGACCTGCCCGCACGGCAACCCCATCCCGGCGCCGGGGCGCAACCCCACGCGCTATCTAGCCGACCTCGGGGCACGACGGTTGACCGCCGCGACCGGCGGCGAGGACGTCGTCGTCGTCTGCATTTCCGAAGTGGTGGAAGACGAATCGGCCCTGCTACGCTACCTGGGGGATCGCCACATCCGTCCCGGCGCACACATCACGGTGCGCGGCCACGACCACGAGCGTGGCGTCACGGCGAGCCTGGACGGGCAGGACGTCGACATTGCCGCGTCTGTGGCGGATAAGATCTGGGTGCGTAGCGCACCCTAGGGACAGGGGACGGGAGGACGATATGCCGGCGCCAACGTTATCCGAGACCGAAGAGCGCATGAAGAAGACGATCGAGGCGTTGCGCCGCGATCTGGTGACCATCCGCACCGGCCGGGCCTCGCCGGAACTCCTCCAGCGCGTCCAGGTCGATTACTACGGGGCGGCGACACCCTTGAACGGCGTCGCCACGCTCAGCGCCCCGGACGCCCGTACCATCGTCATCCAGCCCTGGGATCGCAAGCTAATCCAGGACATCGAACGCGCCATCCTCAAGGCCGACCTCGGATTCAACCCGTCGAACGACGGCACGGTGCTCCGCATCACCGTCCCCCCCCTCACCCAGCAACGTCGGGCCGAGCTCGGGCGCATGGTAGCGAAGCGCCTGGAAGAGGCCAAGGTCTCCCTGCGCAACGAACGCCGTGAGACGCACGACGGCCTGCGCAAGGCGGAGCGGGCCGGCGAAATCTCGGAGGATGAAGCGAAGCGCAGCGACGACCAGTTGC
>JAICXR010000391.1 GCA_025980355.1 Chloroflexota bacterium
ATGATGCCCGGCAGCCAGAGCATGTGCAGGCCGACGATCCGGGCGAAGGACTGGGCGCCGAAGGTGTCGCCGCCGAGGACGAGGTTCACGAGCCAGGTGCCGATGATGGGCACGCGTCCGGCCTGATTGATTAAAATGGCCTCGGTCCATAGCCCGTTCTGGTCCCAACGCATGATCTGGCCGGTGAAGGCGATGGTGATGGTCAGGATGAAGAGGATGACGCCGCTCAGCCAGTTCACCTCGCGCGGGAACTTGAAGGAGCCGGTCAGGAAGACGCGGATCATGTGGATGCCGATGAAGATCACCATCGCCGCCGCGCCGAAGTTGTGGATCGCTCGCAACTGGTTGCCGAACACCAGGTCGTTCGTGATGAACTGCAGACTCGGGTAGGCGCCGGCGGAGGATGGGTCGTAGAAGAGGGCCAGCGTGATGCCGGTGACCACCTGGACGATGAACGTCGTCAGGGTGGCGCTGCCGAACACGTACATCCAGCCGGTGTTCGGCGGGATCGGATGCTGGATAATCGGCTTCACGACGTGCCAGATGCCGGTGCGGTCCTCGAAGGCCACGAACGGCCTGATAAACCAGGGGTGACCGCGCTCCGCCACCGGCTCCGGCGGGAACTGCGATTCCTCCGGCAATTCGTCATCCGCGCCAGGCAGCGCCGCCGGGGCGGCCGCTTTGCGCTCCGTCACCTTGGCCATGGCGGTTGCCCCTTCTCGTCGCGGGGAAGCGGGCGGAGTTGCACAACCATCGCTATAAATGCCTCCCCGGTAAGGAGATCGGCACCGCGAGCACTTCGACCTGGCCGCCGTTTACCCGCACGGGATACTCGCTGAGCCGGCGCGGCGGCGGCGACGCCGCCACCGTGCCGTCGGCGTAATAGACGCCCCCATGGCAGGGACAGAAGAAGAGATCGGCGTCCGGTTCCCAGCGCACGGGGCAGCCGAGGTGCGTGCAGTTGATGCTGAAGGCGGTAAAGTCGAGGTCGCCGGTTCGGCGCAGCCAGGCGGCGCTCTGCGCCACGGCGCAGGCCCAGGAGAGGGCGTCGTAGTTGGCGAACTTCACCAGTACGGTCTGGCCGATCGTGAAGGAATTGACGTCGCCTACCTGCCGCCATTGATACTTGGGCGAACGGAACATCGGCGCCAGGATGAAGCCGACCACGGGCACGCCGACGAGCGTCGCGATGTAGCCGGTGATGGCGATGCTCGTCCAGGCCATGATCCGCCGCCGCACCTGCTGCAACGGCCCACCCCGGTTGGCGATCACAATCTGTTCGTCTTTACTGAGCCCGCTCATCGACCGCGCCTCCTTCCCCTGTGCTATCCGTTGTCCTGCTCATCAAGGAGGTCCATCATCCAACCGATGAAGCCCACCGCGAAGATGAAGAGGCCGACGCCGGACACCAGGAAGCGCGTGGCGAGGCCGCCCAGGAGGAAAGCGATACCGAGACCGAAGACGAAGGGCCAGTAGGTCGGCTTGATCAGGCGGGGCGGCGCCGGCACCCCCCAGCCCTGGGCCAGGAGGACATCGCGTTGCTGGCCCTCTTGGACTTCCGGCACACGCGGCCCGTCGTCGTCCGGTTGACGGCCCCGCCCGAGGGCTAACGCCCCGGCGGCAACCGCCAGTCCGGCGGTGAGCACGGCAACCAATCGCCGCCAGGGGCGCGGTGATTCATCCATCGGCATCGCCTTTCTCGTGATCGTCGCTCATCGCGCACCCTCCTCCCATGCCAGCCCCGCCTCGTAGGCGCTATCCGCCTCGCCGAACCACCGGGCGACGGTGAGGACGATGGCGAGGAGGTAGACGAGGCTGCCCAACATCCACATCAGGCCGCCGCCGAGCCGCTGATCGCCCACCGGCGTCAGGCCCCAGTCGTCCCGGATCAGCGGTAGCAGCCCCAACGTGTCGTGGGGATGGAGATAGGCCGGGTAGATGCCCGGCGGCGAAAACGTCAGTACGATGCCGAGGACGCTGTTGGCGAGGGCGCCGGCCGCTAGATAGCCGGTGGCGGCCCAGGCCGGCATGCGCCGGCGTTCCGGCAGGGGCGCGATGACCGGCCACCAGAACATCGTGGAGGCGACCAGAAAGCAGAGGTGCTCCACGATGTGGACGTCCTCGCTGGCCAGCGCGGCGTTATACATGCCCGGCGCGTGCCAGAGCCAGACCGTCCCGATGCCGATGATCCAGGCGAGCGCCGGCTGGCCCAGCACGCGTTCGACGGCTACCGCCGGCCGCCAGGAGAGCAACCGGGCGAACATCGCCGGCGAGATGCCAAGCAGGAGCAATGGCGGCACGACTTCGATCAGCAGCAGGTGCTGCGCCATATGCGCACTGAACAGGTAGGTGTCGCCCAACACGTCAAGGGGCGAGACGAGGGCCAGGAATAGGACGAGGACGCCGCAGAGGAAGAGGAGCGGACGGGCCCTCACCCCCGGCCCCTCTCTCCCGGGGAGAGGGGAGTGGGTCGACGTCGTGCCGGTGGCAAGCCCCCTTCTTCCTCGGGGAGAGGGGCCGGGGGTGAGGGCGCCCACCCCATACGCCACGACCAGTGCCGCGCAGCCACCAACCACCGACGGTTCGAAGTCCCAGGCGGTGAGCAGCACGAGTGTGGCGTTCATGTGGAGATGATCGACCAGAGATAGACGAGGGAGAAGATGGCGACCCACATCACATCGACGAAGTGCCAGTACCAAGAGATGGACTCGAAGCCGGCCGGTTCTATACGATGTTTGAACTTGCCGCTGAGGGTGAGGAAGAAGAGCACCACCAGCAGGATGAGGCCGATCATGACGTGGAAGCCGTGGAAGCCGGTGAGGGTGAAGAAGCTGGTGGCCCAGACGTCATTGCTGGCGACGACGCCCCGATCGAAGAAGTCGGTCCACTCCCGTCCTTCACCGACGAGGAAGACGGCGCCCAGGGCGATCGTCAGGGCGAGCCAGAGCCAGGCTTGGGTCTGGCGGCCTTTCTTGAGGGCACGGCCGGAGAGCCAGACGGTCAGGCTGCTCAACCACAGGGAAAAGCTGAACACGGCGGTCGTCTTGATGTCCAGGACGCTCGGGTCCGGGCCGCCGGCGTTGGCCGGGGAGACGCGGTAGAAGGCATAGGCGAGGATCAGGATGGCAAAGAACGACGACTCCGAAACGATGAATAGCCCCATACCGAGCTTGTATTTGCTGATCGCGGGCAACTCGTCACGAGCGAAGCGGCGGGCCTGGCCGCTCTCTTTGGGATCGTCGGCCCGGTGGTGCAGGTCCCACAGGGGCCGCCGCCCGAGCACGGGCGGGACCAGGTCGAAGTTCTTGACCGGCGGCGGCGACGTGGTCGCCCATTCCAGCGTCCAGGCGTTCCAGGGATTGTCCGGCGCGCGCGCGCCGGTGCGCATACTCGCCAGCATGTTCCACAGCCAGAGCACTACCGAGATGCCGATCAGCACCGAACCGATGGAGGACAGGAGGTTGAGAGCGCCCCAGCCCGGGAGGTCGGGGTACGTGTAAACGCGACGCGGCATGCCCATCAGGCCGAGGAAATGTTGGGGGAAGAAGGTGACGTTGAAGCCGATGAACATGAACCAGAAGGTCCACCTCCCAAGCTTTTCCGAGAGCAGGCGCCCCGTCATTTTCGGCCACCAGTAATAGAAGGCGGCGAGGAGGGCGAAGAGCGATCCCGATGCCAGG
>JAICXR010000095.1 GCA_025980355.1 Chloroflexota bacterium
ACGATGCCAGCCGGAAGCCTTGAAGCTGGCGCTGGTATCGGCCGGCTGCGGCGGTCGCACGATGATGTGCGACGTGTCGAGCTGGATATCCCAGCCCAGGAGCTGCACCGCCAGCGGCACGGTGGCGGGACAATCGACGAGGTCCAGGAGCGCATCGTCGTGGACGACCGCGTTGCGCAGCTCGAAGGCGCCGGCCTTGTTCAAACCGTGCTCGCGCACGCCATCCGCGAAGAGCCGGTCGACGGCCGCCGTGAGCCGCGTCAGCGCCGGTTGCGGCAGCGCGTTGGGGATGACCAGGAAGCCGTTCTGCTCGAACTGCTGGCGTTGCTGGTCAGTCAGTCGCCGAAATTCCATGGGGGCAGTTCCTTCCGATCGGACGTCCCGTTCGGGGACGGCACAGAAAAGCACGGATAGCATAGCATCCTGCTGCTCGGTTGCATTTGCCCCGGTCGGCCCGTAGACTGAAGTATAGACACTGGGCCCCTCTTGGAGATGCAACATGCAGGCGCCGGCGACTCAGCGGATCGGGCAAACGCCGAAGGCTTCGGGCGGCGTCAACGTCGGCGCCGTGCTGCTGGTCGCGCTCGTCCTGTCGTTCCTGCTCTGGCTGGTCCCCGCCGCCAGTCTGGTCCTCTTGCCCATTCATCCCTATCTCACCTTCGTCCACGAAGGCTGGCATGCCCTGATCGCCCTGGCGACCGGCGGCCATGTCAGCGATGTCCACATCTTCGGCATCGACGGCGGCGGCGTCACGGGCATTTCCGGCGGCGCCACATTGCTGATCGCCAGCGCCGGGTACGTCGGCAGCGCGGTCACCGGCGCCACATTCCTGGCGTTGCTGCCGCGCCCCAGAGCCCTGCGCATAGCCGCCTGGCTGCAATACGGCTGGCTGGCCGTCGTCGCCGTCCTCTGGGACCACGACGTCAACGCCTGGCTGTATCTGGTCTTCTTCGGCGCCGTCCTGGCCATCCTGGCCACGCGCTTGCCGGAACGCTGGTTCGCCATCGCGATGGGCTTCCTGGCCTTGCAGCTCAACCTGGCAGTCCTCGGCGACCTGCGCACCCTGGTGATGCTCAGCGCCTTCAGCCGGACTCACAGCGACGCCCTGCTCGCCGCCTCGGTCTCCCACATTCCCAGCCTCATCTGGGCGCTTCTCTGGACGGCCATCTCCGGCCTACTCCTGCTCTGGTCGTTGCGCTACGCCCTGGCCTACGGGCGCTTGCGACGAGCGGTCGGCGCCTGATAGGATTGGGGTGGGCGAGCAACGGGGCCGCGACCGCGACGAGTGAACAGGGCCGCGATTGCGATCGGCGGCCAAGATCACGCCGACTTCGGTCGGGACGCTATGCGACCGCAGTCGCCCATCGTCGCTTGGCCGCAGACCGCAGTCGCGGCCCCATGGGAGGAACGTAATGCAGATCGGCAGCGGCGCGCATCGCTACGAGTGGATCGATAACTGGGCGCAGATCCCCGCGAGCGCGGCGGCGAAGGGCGGCTGGGCCCATCCCGGCGTTGCCGTGACGGCCGGTGGCGAGATCGTCACCTTCCATCCCGGTGAGCCGGCGTTACTCTTCTTCGCCGCCGATGGCCGGCTGCTGCGGACGCTGCAAACGGAGCTGACGGTGGGCCACGGCATCACGGTCAGTCAGGAGGGGACGGACGAATACCTCTGGCTGGCCGATCCCGGGTCGCGGGCGGTGCGGGTGGACGGTGAGCTGCAGCGTTTTGCCGGGCCTGGCCAGGTCGTGAAGATGACGATGGACGGGCGCGCCGTGCTGACGCTGGAGCGGCCGGATCTCGCGGCGTACAACGAAGGAAAGTATGCGCCGACCTCGGTCGCCGTCAACGAGGAGCGCCAGGGCGGCAACGGCGACGTCTGGGTGGCCGATGGCTACGGCAAGAACTATGTCCATCGCTACAGCCGGTTCAACAAGGCCGGCGACTACGTCGGCAGCATTAATGGCGCGGAAGGCGACGGCGGGGCGTTCAACTGCCCACACGGCATCTGGGTCGACACGCGCAAGGGAGAGCCGGAACTGTACGTCGCCGACCGGGGCAACCGCCAAATCCAGGTCTACGATATGGATGGCCGCTACAAGCGGAGTTTCGGCAAGGAGTTCCTCAGCAGCCCGAGCGGCTTCGCCCGCGATGGCGAGTTCCTGATCGTGGCGGAGCTGCGGGCGCGCCTGGCGATCTTGGATGCCGACGATCGGCTCGTCTGCTATCTCGGCGACAACGCTGCCGTCTGCGATCTCCCCGGCTGGCCCAACGAACCGGACGAGCAGAACGTCCCCCGGCGCACCTCGCGCCTGGAACCGGGCAAGTTCAACAGCCCGCACGGCATGGCCGCCGACGCCGCCGGCAATATCTATGTGGCGGAATGGCTGATCGGTGGCCGGGTGACGAAGCTGGCGAAGGTCGCGCCCTAACGACGCGGCACGGCCACCGCCTATTGCTGCCCGCCGGGGACCGGCGTCGCGGCGGGCCCGCCGGAAAGATACTTCGTCGCGACCCAGCCGGTGTCGCCTTTGGCCGACTTGACGTGCAGCCAGGTGTAGCCAGCCGCCTGCTGCGTCGGGTCGCCCACGGCGGTGACGGTGCTGCCGGCCGGCAGGTCGGCGACCTTGGCACCGTTGGGCGATTTGCGCAACACCAGCGGGGAGGTGCCGGTCCCCGAGACGGTGTACACGGCCCCCGTCGCCGCCGACGTCACCGCCGTATTCGTCGACGTACTGGACGAGGCACTGATCGTCAGGGGCGCTGCGGAGGCGGTCGTGGCGCTACTACTGCCGCTGCCACTGGTGGTGCTGCCGGCGGCGGGCGCCGGAGTGCCGATGATCTCGATGCTGGCCGTCGCGGTCGGCGTCACTCCCGCCGACCCGCCGCTCGAACCGCCGCCACAGGCGGCGAGCGCCAGGGGCGCCACGAGGAAGATCGGAAGCAGTAGGGAGCGGGACAACCTCACGAATTTCTCTCCTTACGGGTTGACGAAGGGCGCCCGCCAACAGATCAGCGGTCGACGCGTCGGCACGGTGCCGGCGATCATACCGTGCCGCCCATTTTCGCGTTACACCGGTACGACGCCCGCCGGCAGCATCGGCAACGCGCGTAGGCGCAGACCGCAGGCCGCAAAGATCGCGTTGCCCACCGCCGGGGCGATCGCGGTGATCGGCGTCTCGCCGGCGCCCGCCGACGGCAGGTCGGGCCGGTTCAACAGCACCACGTCGATCGGCGGCACGTCGGCAAAGCGCGGCACGCGGTAGCGCGAGAAGCGCGGGTTGAGGATGCGACCGTCGGCGAATTCGATGCGCTCGTACAACGCACCGCCGAGTCCCTGGATGATGGCGCCTTCGACCTGGCGGTGCACGTTGCCGGGATTGACGATGGCGCCGCATTCGTAGGCTTGCACCACGCGCACGATGCCCACCCGGCGGCTCGTCCGGTCGACGGCGACTTCCGCGCAGCAGGCGACATAGCCGCCCTTCTCCGTACCGCAGGCGAGGCCGATGCCGCGCTGCGCCTCCGGCTGCCACGCTGCCCAGCGGAATCGCTCCGTCGCCGCCGTGAGGACGGCTCGCAGACGGTCGTCGGTGAGGTTGCGCAGCCGGAACTCCAGTGGGTCCAGGCCGAGCCGCTGGGCCAGCTCGTCCATATGCGTCTCCCGAGCGAAGATGTTGGCGGTGGCCGCCAGCGCCCGATACGACCCCTGCCGGAGGGGGGATCGCACCGGGTGGTAGGCGACGCGCTGATTTTCTACGACATAGGGGGAGCGGATCGCGCCGGGGCCGGCGTTGTAGTTGTGATACTCCCAGGCCAGGAGGCGCCCGTCGTCGTCCACGGCGCTGCGGATGTCGATGACCGCCGCCGGGCGGAGGTAGGCCCAGCGGAACTCCTCCTCCCGCGTCCAGACGATCTTGACCGGCTGCCCGGCCTGGCGCGCCAGCCGCGCCGCTTCGATGGCCGCCTCGCCGGTGTGCTTGCCGCCATAGGCGGAGCCGGTGTCGGGCATCATGACCCGGACATGGGTCTCCGGGATGCCGAAGGCGGCGGCAAGTTGGCTGCGCACGCCGAAGGGGCGTTGCGTCCCGGTCCACACCGTCAGGTGGTCGCCGTGCCACGCCGCCAGGGCGGCCCGCGGCTCCATCGGCACGTGGGCGATATATGCGACCGTATAGGTGGCCTCACTGCGGATCGGGGCGCTCGCCAGGGCCTGATCGACGTCGCCGACATCCTGGGTTTGCGCCGCCGGGCGTCCGCGCGGCGCTTGTTCGTCCAGGTGCGTGCGCAAGTACTGCTCGAGGTCCCGGTCACTCGGTTGGTCGGACGACGACCATTCCGCCCGTAAGGCCGCCAAAGCCTGCGCCGCTCGCCGGGCATCGGGCGCGGCGACGCCGACAAAATCGCCGTCGTGTACCACCGTCACGCCGGGAATCGCCTGTGCCGCCGCCGCATCAAGGCTCCGCAGTTCGGCGCCGAAGCGCGGTGGCCGCAGGACCTTGCCCTGGAGCATGCCGGGCAGGCTGAGGTCCGGCGTATAGCGGTGACGCCCGGTGACGATGTCGACGGCGTTGGCCTTCGCAACGGAGGTCCCGGCCACCGTCCAGCGCTCCGCCGGGCTGCCCAGGCCGGCGGTCACGGCGTCGGCAAACCGCTTCCCGGCGCCGAGCTCGGCATAGGTGCGGCGGCGTCCCGAAGGGCTGTGGGACACGACGCCATCTCGCGCCTGGAGGGTGGCCGGATCGACGCCCCAGTCGGTCGCGGCCCTCTGCCGCAAGGCTTCACGCAGGCTCGCCGCTGCGTCGCGCAGCTGCACGCCCATCGTCGCCGTCGTGCGGCTGCCGAAGGTGCCCTGGTCGAAGGGGGTCAGCGCCGTGTCGCCGAGCACGAGCACAACGCTGTCGAGGGGAACCGAAAGCTCGTCGGCCACGATCTGGCGGAGGGAGGTACGCGAACCCTGTCCGACGTCCACCTTGCCGCAGAACACGGTCACCAGGCCGTCTGCCCCGATCTGCAGCCAGTCGCTGATGGACTGGCCCTGGTTCGTGCCCCCGTCGAACGTCGACGGCGCTGCCGGCGTCACTGACGTGGCAATCATCGGACGACGCCTCCTTCCGGCCCGGTGGCGACCGTGCCCGCCGCCTCCCGTATGGCGCAGACGATCTGGCGGTAGGCGCCGCAACGGCAAAGGTTGGCTTGCATGGCGCTCACAATCTCCGGCTCGCTCGGTGCGGCGTTGCGCTTCAGCAGGCCGAGCGCTGCCATGAGCATGCCGGGCGTGCAGTAGCCGCACTGGAAGGCTTCCTGGTGCAGAAAGGCCTGCTGGAGCGGATGGAGGTGGTCGCCGCAGGCCAGCCCTTCTACGGTCAGGATCTCCCGCCCCGCCACGGCGCCCAGCGGCGTGATGCAGGCGGCCATCGGCTGGTCGTCGACCAGCACCATACAGGCGCCGCACTGGCCTTCGCCGCAGCCGTATTTGGCGCCGGTCAGCCCCAGGTCGTCGCGCAAGACGCCGAGCAAAGGGCGATCGGCGTCCGCGTCAACGCTATGCGTGGTCCCGTTGACGGTGAGCTCCAGCATGCCTTGCCCTCCTTCCGCCGCTCAACACGTTCCCGCTTCCAATTCTCGCAGGATAGCACGGACGTAGGCGAGGCTCTTCCCGTCGGCGGTGAGTTGGTCTCCCGAAGGAACGCCCTCGACGGCAAGGTAGCTATCGTAGCCGGCCGCACGCATGGCGCTGATGGCGAACCGGTAGTCGATGTCCCCATCGGGGAGGGGCACGCGTTGCATGACGGAGTAGCGCAACTGGGGGATGTTCAGGCGCAGCATGTTCTTGCAGTGCCAGTATTTCGCCCGCGGCGCAAGGGCGACGATGGCTGATTCCGTGGCTTCTTCCGGCTCGTCGTAGGTCCAGTAGATGTTCCCGAGATCCGGATTGACGCCGACATTGGGCCGGTCGACCAGATCCAGCAGGTGCAGCGCCGCCCAACTGTTGTCCACGATGGAGTGCTGGTGGACCTCGATCGAGATGTCCACACCGAGCCCCGCCGCCAGGTCGCCGGCCGTGCGCAAGGCGGCGGCCGTGGCCTCATATTCCGCCTCCGTCGCGGTCCGGCTGCTGCCCTGAGAGGTGGACTCGCCCCAGTTGTGGGCGCCGGGACCGTGTGGGTCGTGCGGCGGCGTGGTCAGCCCGGTGTTCGCCACGCCGGCCCCGAGCCACGACGCGAGGCGGATCGTCCGCTCCAGCCGCTTGCCACTCGCTTCCCGCAGGCGCGGGTGGGCGAGGCTGCCGCCGCCGCGCACGGCGACGCAGGGCACGCCGGCATCCGCCAGCTCGCGCCGCAGCTCCCGAGCGCGCTGCTCCGTCCCCTCGCCGCCAACGGCGTCCAGCCCGACCTCGATGCCGTCGAAGCCCAACGCGGCGATCTGGCGCAGCCAGCCGGGTCGTGCCTCGCTGGCCGGGAAGATGAAGGGCGGGCCATCGTAGGGGTAATACATCGCCCGCCGGAACGCATAGGCAACCTTCACCGCACGCCATCCTTTCGCGGACGGAGAGGGTAGCACGGGCGATGACCGCCGACCAGGCATCGATGGGATGCAGGCACATACGCGCTTCCGGCTACAATGGCGACGTAGGCGGCGGCTCATCGGACCGAGGAGGGTATCGGCTGGTGAGCGTCGTAGGGCGAACGCCGCTCGCGATTCAACGACCAGGGGATAAATCCCCTGGCTGAACCGACGAAGCCCCTGCGGGGCTATCCGATCCCGGCAACGGCAGTAGCCCTGAGCAGCCCCGCAGGGGCTTCGTCGGTTCAGCCAGGGGATTTATCCCCTGGTCCCTCTTACGCCTGGAGGATGGCCTCGGCCTCAATATTGATCTTGATGGTGTCACCCACCAAAAAGCCGCCCGCTTCCAGGGCGACGTTCCAGTTGAGGCCGAAGTCCTTGCGGTTGATGGTCGTGTGCGCTTCGAAGCCCGCCACGGTCGTGCCGAAGGGGCTCTTGCCCCGCCCGGTCAGGGTGGTGTCCAGCACCACCGTGCGCGTCGTGCCACGAATGGTCAGGTCGCCGGTGACGTTCAGCCGATCGTCCCCCACGCGCTCCATGTGCGTGCTCTTGAAGGTGATTACGGGATGCTGTTCGACGTGCAGGAAGTCCTGCGAGCGCAGGTGGGTATCCCGCTGTTCGACGCGCGTGTCCAGGCTGGCGGCGTCGATCTCCGCCTCCACGGAAGAACGGCTGATGTCCTGCTCGTCCAGCCGGATCGTGCCGCTGATCTTGCCGAAATGTCCCTTGACAGTCGTAAACATCATGTGCTTGGCGGAAAACTCAACCTGGGTATGGGCGGGGTCGAGCTGCCACACGGTGACCGCAGTCTGCTCAGCAACACTCATGACGAAAATCCTCTCGCAGTCGCCCGGTGCCGGCGGCGTCCGTAGCCGCCGTGCACTAACGGCTGATACGTTACTATACTGAAGTAAGTGATGATTGTCAAGCCACTTACTTTCGGTGCGGTAGCAGCATTAGCGGCTGCCGGCTGCGCGTCCGGTATAATAGGAGGCAACGAGCGGGACGGCTGAGGTCGATGGGGAGGGACGGTGGAGCAATGGCGCTTCCTGAGCAGATCAGCGCGTTTTGTCCCTACTATCACCAGGCGACGGAGTTGATCGGTCGCCGCTGGACAGGCGCGATCCTGCGCGCCCTGCGTTCCGGCGTCCATCGCTTCAGCGACCTGACCGCCAGCATCCCCGACCTCAGCGACCGCATGCTCTCGGAACGGCTGAAGGAACTGGAGAAGGAAGGGATCGTCGAACGTACCGTCATCCCGGAAACGCCGGTGCGCATCGACTACCGCTTGACGGAAAAGGGCAGGGCGCTCGGCGGCGTGATGGACGCCCTCGCCGAGTGGGCCCACACCTGGGTGGCGCCGCCGGATACGCCGGTGGACGAACGTCCGGCGGATCTCGTGGCGGCCGAGTAGCCGGCACGGCGCGAACGAGCATGTATTGAGATTAGGACAGAGGATGGCCGCGGCCCAGGCAATGGAGGTCTACCAGGCGATAGCGCGCCGGCGAACGATCAAAAAGTACCGGACGGACGCCATCCCGCGGGAACTCATTGAGCGCCTGCTGGACGCGGCCGTCCAGGCCCCCAACCACTTCCAGACCCTCCCCTGGCGTTTTACAGTGCTGACCGGTGCGGCGAAGGACGGGCTGGCGGCCTTGCGCCGGCAGCAGGTCGCCGAACGCATGGACGACACGACGACGCCGGGTGCGCAGACCAAGCTGGAAGAGACCTACCGCAAGATGGCGGGGGCGGCGGCCCTGGTGGCGGTGACGGCCAAGCATAATGCCGATCCCCTCATCGATGTGGAGAACAGCTACGCGACCGCCGCGGCCACCCAGAACCTGCTGCTTGCGGCGACCGCGGAAGGTCTGGCGAGCTATTGGAGTAGCGGCATCGCGACGTACCCCCAGGCCCGTGCGTACCTCGGGCTGCCGGACGACGAGCACATCATCGCCGTGATCCATCTGGGCTACCCTGCCCTGGAGCTGCCCGCCCGCCGGCGCACCGCCCGCGAATTCACGCGCTGGATCGACGAAGCGCCGATGCCAGTGCGAGCCTGAGCTCAAAAGGGCTACGCCATCGCAACGCGCCGGTTGCCGAACGGCGTTACACTAGGCGCGACGTCGAGGAAGGGAATACCATTCGTGGCAGTAGTCTATAAGGTCGAGGAGCCGGTTGCCGTCGCGCCCCGTGCGCTTCCGCCTGCCCAATGGCTGAAGCGCACCGACAATGGGCCGGTCGCCAAGGCGATCTTCTCCGTGGCCGTGCTCGGCCCGCTCGTAGCCGTGGTGGCCGCCATCGTCCAACTCTGGCAGCGGGCCGTCGTCGGTGCCGACCTCGCCCTGCTCGTCGGCATGTACTTTGTCGTGGCGATGGGGGTGACGATCGGGTACCACCGGTACCTCACCCACCGCGGCTTCCGCGCCCCCGCCTGGTTGAAGCTCGGCCTGCTCATCCTCGGCTCCATGTCGATGGAAGGGCCGGCACTCACCTGGGCCAGCACCCACCTGGAGCATCACGCTCGCTCCGACCGGGAAGGCGATCCCCACAGCCCGCTGCAGGGCTTTTTCCACGCGCACATCGGCTGGATTGTCGACGGGTTTGACGCCAACCCGGCGAAGTATGGCCCCTGGCTGCGCGAGGATCGGCTGGTGATGTTTGCGACCCGGACCTTCTGGCTGTGGGTCGTCGTCTCGCTCGTCCTCCCCTTCGCCGTGGACGGCTGGCGGGGCGTGCTCTGGGGCGGGGTGGTGCGGATCTTCCTCGTCCACCACGTGACCTGGAGCGTCAACTCCGTCTGCCACGTCTTCGGCAAGCGGCCCTTCAAGACCGGCGACCGCAGCACCAACAACTGGCTGGTCGGCCTGCTCGGCGGCGGCGAG
>JAICXR010000591.1 GCA_025980355.1 Chloroflexota bacterium
CAACGTCGTGGGCAAGCAATGCCCCGGCGTTTTTCGTCGTGTCCAAATTGTGCCGGGGTCAGAGGCAATGCACAGAAAGGAGTCATGCCATGTCCCCGGCCAAGACACCGGCCCGAACCAGTTGGGAGCCGGTGGCGGAGTGGTACGCCGAATGGGTCGGCGATACAGGCAGTTTCCAGCATCGCCAGGTGACCATCCCCGCCGTCCTGGAGCTGTTGGCACTGCGACGGGGCGAGCAGGTCCTGGACATCGGCGCCGGCCCCGGCCTGCTCGCGCCGGCCGTCGCCCGAGCCGGCGCCCACTACACCGGTGTGGACGCCAGTCCCAAACTGCTGACGGTCGCCCGCCGCCGTCACGGTCGATCCGGCCGCTTCTTGCACGCGGACGTGCTGACGCTTCCCCAGGTGTCGGAAAATCGGGCGGGCTCCTTCGACGCCGCCGTCTTCCTGCGCAGCATCCAGGATATGGATCCCCTGCCGGACGTGCTGCGCTGCATGGCGTGGGCGTTGCGGGGCGGTGGCCGCGTGGTGATGATCATGACCCACCCCTGCTTCCGCGTGCCCCGGCTGAGCGGCTGGGGCTGGGACGACCGCCGGCACATGCACTACCGGCGGGTCGATCGCTACCTGACGTCACTGCCCGTGCCGATGGCGACCGCCGGGCTCGGCACCCCCGCTACCGTCCGCTACCACCGCCCGCTCCAGGAGTACGTCAACGGCCTGGCCCAGCACGGCTTCCTGGTGGACCGACTGCTGGAGATCCCCATCGACCCATCGCCCACCAGCGGTCGAAGGGTCAAGGGAGAGCGTCTCGCCATGCACGAGTTCCCGGTCTTCCTGGGCTTGCGCGCACGCAAGGTAGCGCCGTAGGCCGAGCGGGTGCCGCCGGCGCACGTTCGCGTCGATCAGCTCATGCCAACGTCATTATCAGCAGCACGCCCCGCCGCCCAGATCCGATCCAGGGACGGGATCAGGTCGGTCACAGCCTGCTCGCTGCGCTCCAGGTAGACGTCGACGGGGACACCGACCCCTTCCACCGCCGTATCGAAGAAAAAGCGCCTGGCGGGGACCTGGCAGACCAGGCCGGTGTGGGGCAGGACGAAGCGGCGGACCTCGCCGTACTGCATCGTCCCCGCCGATCGCTCCCGCGACGATCATCGACCAATGGCGCTGGTATATCATGTGGGTGGTGCAGGGGAGGTGATGGGCGACGATCGCCGAGGTTGTCCGATCGGTGCCGGTATCGCGCGATCAAGAGGTTCACGGCGGCGAGGCCTATTCGCGGGCACGCGCGTGCCCGTGGTGAGCCTGGTTGACTGGCTAGAAGGCGGCTATGGCATTGATGAGTACCTGAACAGCTGCCCCTCGGTCCGGCGCGAGCAGGCCATCGCGACCCCGGAAATTCTCAAGGAGGCGCTGCTGACTGAGTGAGGATCCTGCTCGATGAAGATGTGCCCCGCCCACTCCGTCGCGAGCTGGCGACCCACGCCGTGCCCCAGGTGTCGTGGTATAATTTCCATAGATAACCGTATATATCCATATAGGCGCAATTGGGGGCTGAGCGATGAGCGAGAGCGCGCTGAACATGACGGAAGCGGCACGGCGCCTGGGGAAGAGCCGGGTGACGGTACGGCGCCTCGTCCGGGACGGGGTCTTACCAAGTATGGCGGATGCAGTGGATCGCCGGCAACGACTCATTCCTGTTTCGGCCATCCGGAGCCTTGAGTTGGCGGTGCAACC
>JAICXR010000560.1 GCA_025980355.1 Chloroflexota bacterium
CATACCCGGCGGTGCCGACGACCACCACGAGCCGCCGGCGCAGCCGCGCGAAGACCCGCTCGGTCGCCGCCGCCAGCCGTTCCGCCCCCTGCTGGCCCCCGGCTTCGTACCGGAGGAGTCGCGACGCCAGCACGTCCGCGGACGGCGAGGCGGCGGTCTCCAACTCCCCGCCGGTGACCGCGCCCTCACGTCCCCGGGACGCCATGCGACCGTCCACGCTTGCGGCCTCCTTGATGACGCCCGGCGAGGGTGCCGCGCCGCATCGTCGCCGACCGCCGCTCCGCGCCGGGCGCGCTCCGGCGCTCCGTTGCCATCGGTAGCGTGCAGCCAGTCTAACGGCCGGACGTAACCGGATTCGTAAACACCGTTCGGTCGGTCTTGTCAGGACTGGAACGCGTCGGCCGTCACGCCGGGCTCGCCGGGCGTTGCCACGGACCGCGGTGCACCCGTCACGCTCGGCAGCATGAAGCGGTAGCCCAGGCCACGCACCGTCTCGATGGGGCGCGTCACGGAGTGCGGATCAATCTTCGCGCGCAGCCGGCTGATGTACACCTTGAGCGAGTCCCGCGTCGCGTCGTAGTCCCGGCGCCAGATCCGATCCAGCAAGAGCTTGGCGGGGAGCACCTGTCCGGCGTTCTGCACCAGATAGAGCAGCAGGTGATATTCCAACGGCGTCAGCGCCACCGGCACGCCACCCACGGTGACCCGTCGGGCGGCGAAGCTGATGGCGAGGTCGCCGGCGTGGAAGTCCGGCGTCAGATTCCGGTACGCCCAGTCGCGTTCCGCCGTGACGTCCTGGAGCACCCACACCGCGCCCCCATCCCCGCCTTCCCGCATCCGGACGGGCGACGTGCTGCTACGCACCAGGATCTCGCTCCCGTCGGCCCGAAGGAACCGGGCCTCGGCGCCGATCACGACCTCCCCGCGCAAGGCGCGCACCGCCGGCAGGGCCGAGAACGGATAGGGGTGTCCGTCCAGCCGCCGGAGGCGTCCGCCGGCCGCGTAGGCGGCCAGGCCCAGGCCGGGCCGCAGCGCGTCGTCCAGCCGGCGAGCGGCGTCGTTGACGGAGGTGATGGTTGCCAGGGCGTCGATGAGTACGACGCCAACGGCAAGCTGCGCCAGGACGGCGGCGCGCTCCGCCGCCAGGCGCTCGGCCTCCTCCCGCGCCGCCTGCTCCCGCAGCCCGGCGAGGAGGAGACGTTCCGCCACTCGCCGCAACTCTTCGACGGTCGGGTCGTGGGCCTCCGGCGAACTCACGATGGCGCCTCGTTCCCGGCGCCGGGCTTCCAAGCTCACGCCGCGCGGAGCGGGTTCGTCCCGCGCAACGCGTACCCGACACTCACGTGGTAAGTATACTCGCCGCTGCAAGCCCGCGCCGGGTCTTCGGCACTTGCCCCACGGCCAGCGGCGCGATGGCTCGACGGAGAACCGCCAGGTCGGGAGCGCGCGACGGCACCGGAGCGAGCGAGAGGGCGCTTCGGCCTTACCAGTAGTAGGGGAACCCCGTGTACATGTAGCCCGACCCCCAGAACGGCCCGTAGCCGTAGTAGCCGTAGAGACCGCCCAGGTACTGCCGGTCCTGCACCAGGTCCGGGTCGTAGCGCGGCGCGCGGGCCACGTGGTCCCGCGTGTGGTTGATGTGGACGTGCTCGTCGATCTTCGTGATGGCATCGACCGGGATCAGCACCTTGGTCTCGCCCAGACCGAGGAAGCCGCCGGACTCGACCCGCAGCATGCGCACCTTGTGCTCGCTGTCGTCGATCAGCAGGTCATCCACCTTGCCGACCTCGTCCCCGTTCTTGTCCAACACCTTTCGTCCCCGGATATCCTCTTTCGGATCGGCGACGGTCAGTTTCGCATCACCCAGCTTCTCCAGCGTCGCCGTGGATTGTGTCGCCATCTGGTCTCATCCTTTCCCGTCTACGGCTCCCGGCGCCCGGAGCGATGGCCGCACTGCGGTCCCATCGACACTGCCGGACATCGTTGGCGCCTGCGGTGCGCATCA
>JAICXR010000180.1 GCA_025980355.1 Chloroflexota bacterium
CTGGCAGCCGGAGGAGGAAGAAGGCGCCGTGGCTACGGCGGAAACCCGCCTGGATGTGACGGAGGCGTTGGGCTTGCTAGCGCCGGGCGATCGGCAGTTGGTGCTCTTGCGCTACGTCCAAGGGATGTCGTCGGCGGAGATCGCCGTGCTCACGGGCGGCAAGGCCACGACCGTGCGCAGCCGGCTGCATCGCGCAACGCAGCGTCTGCGCGGCGCGCTGGAGCAGCCGGAAGGGGCGAGAGATAAGCATGAAAGAAAGGAAAGCGAGCAATGAGCGATCAGCGATCCGTACAAGCGGAGGACGACCCTCGGGCCGAAGCGGGCGGGAAAGGCCCGAATAAGCCGGCATACGCCTGCTCCTTCTGCGGCAAGAAGCAGCACCAGGTCTGGCACCTCGTCGCCGGGCCCGGCGTGTACATCTGCAACGAGTGCGTGCTGTTGTGCATGGAGATGTTCGTCGAAGGCGCACAGACGAATCTCGATGACGATATAACGTTCCGCGTGGCGGCCCAACGGCCGGACGGCGCCGCCGACCGGTTGTCCTTCGGGCCCGTGCCGGAGCCGGGCTATCCAACCGCCGATCATCCGGGCGGTGAACACTGGCTGCACCTCTGTCCCGCCTGCGGCGCCGTCAACGTCGGCACGGCGCTGACCACCTGCCTCCATTGCGCCGAACCGCTGCCGCGCGCCGGCGAGACGATCAACCGGCCGCTCACGCCGTGGCACATCGGCTTCACCAGGCAGGAGCTGCGCTCCTTCACGCCGCAGTTCCGGGCAACGCTGAAATGCGCCGCGGAAGAAGCCCGACAACTTCACCACGAGTACATCGGCACCGAGCACCTCCTGCTCGGCCTGCTCCGGCAACCGGATGGAGTCAGTTCCGAGATCCTGCGATCGCACGGCGCGACGCTGGAGAAAGTACGGCGGGCCATAACCGACATCATCCATCGCGGGAGCGACGCGGTAACCGCGGTCCAAGGGTATAGCCGTCGCGCCAGGGACGTGGTGCGCGCCGCACTGGCGGAGTCGAAAAAACCCCCGCAGTCGAAGGTGACACCGGAGCACCTGCTCCTCGCGCTGTTGGCAGAGCGAAAGGGTGTTGGCGCGATGGCGCTTACGGCGTTGGGGGTCGACCTGGACGCAGCTCAAGCGCAGGTGGTCCAACGCCTGGCGGAGCCACCAGCGTAGGCGGTGCGCCGATAGCGGAGCCGGATGGGCCGCCGTCTCCCCGGCCCCTCTACCAGTCAGCCCGGAGCAAACGCGTCCAGAGCCGGTCGGCCAGCCGGTCCGGCTCCGCCGGCACGCCGAAACGGCCGAAGTAGCGGGCGACGTTTGCGATGTCGCGCGCCACCAGGTCATAGGCATGCGGGTTCGCGCGCGGGTCGACCGCCTGGGGGAAGTCGATGACCGTCAACCGGCCCTGCCGGTAGAGGATGTTGTATGCGGAAAGGTCGCCGTGGATGCGGTCGCAGCGCAACCAAAGCTCCACCTGGCGCATGAGGAAGGCGAAGAGCCGGCGCGCCTCCGCCGGGTCTGGCTCGACCCGCTGCAAGGGCGGGGCCGGCCCTGCCTCGTCGCCGACATACTTCATGAGAATGGCGTTTTCGGCCTGGGCGACCGGCCGGGGGACGGCGGCGAGCCGCGCTACAGCCGGTCCACCGCCGTTTGCAAGCGGCCGACTTCGCTGCCCAGGGCTTCCAGTTTCGCCTGCACCGCCTGGAGCTTGCCCAGCTCGGCCCGGACGAAGCGCACGTAGGGGGCGATCGTGTCGCGGATGCGCTCCAGGGAACGCGCCAGCGCGCCGGTGAACTGGTCCTCCACGCCCGCCCGCAACTGGCTGCGCAGCTCGGCGCTCCGCCGGTGGAACTCGCGCGCCGCCGCCTTCTTGCGGCGCGGGATGATGAACAGGCCGAGGCCGGCGATGACGCTGGCGGCCAGGACGCCGGTGACGTCCATGGCGGCGGTACCGGCGAGCAAGGCGATGGCCGCGCCGAGCGCCACACCACTGGCGGCCACCAGGCCGGTCTGCGTCACCGCTTCGCGCATGGACGAGGCGAGCTCCGACGCCTGGGCACGCTCGTCGTACTTTTCCACGACGTCGCGCGCCGCCCGCGCGACGGAGCCGATCAACTCCCGGCGGCTGGAACTGAACTCCCGGCCGACCTGCCCCAGCATGCCTTCGTCGACGCCGGCCTGGCGGCGCCGATTCAGAATGTCCACGATCTGCTGCCAGAGGCGCAGCTCGCGGTCGGCCATCCATTCGACCAGCTCTTGCATCTGGTTGTCGATGCGCTGCGGCGTGTCGGCCAGCACCACGCGTTCAAACTCGCCCCGGATCTTGTCGGCGTTGAAGAGGTCGGGGAGCCGGCCCAGGCGCAGGGTGGCATCGAAAAAGGCATCGGCCCGCTGATCCAACTCGTAGATCGTGGCGTCGATCTGGCCGAGCCGGCTGGCGAAGTCCCGGCGCATGTCGCGCTCGTACTCGCTCATCTGGTCCTCGATCAGCGTGTTCGTGCGCATGTCCTCATCGAGCAGGCGCATGCGGCGGTCCGCCACCGCGCTGTAGCGTTCCAGCAGCAGCGCCGCCACGCCGAGCGGACTGGCCAGCTTCAGCTTGAGACGGCCGCGCTCATCCAGCGCGGAGCGAAGGTGGGCGTCCAGCGCCGTGAGGCCGCTCGCTGCCAGCCCCCGCTGTCGTTCCCCCACGTCTTCCTGCTGGAGCGCCGCCAGGGCCTGCCGTGCGGAGACGGAGAGCACCGTCGGCTGGAAGCCGAGCAGGGCGTTGGCGTTGCCTTCGATGAAGCCCATCACCCGCGGCAAATCGTCGCTGGCGAGCAGGTCCCGCTTGTTGAGGATGATGACGACCTTCTTGCCCCATTCACGGATCGTCGCCAGGAACTGGCGCTCGCTCTCGGAAAAAGGACGATCGGCCGAGGTGACGAACAGGACGAGGTCGCTGCGCGGCACGAAGTCGCGCGTGATCTCCTCGTGGCGGCGAATGACGGCGTTCGTGCCGGGCGTATCGACGATCGCCAGGTCGCGCAGGAACGGGGAGGGGCTGACCCGCTCGACGAGGGCCTCCCCGACCACCTTCTCGCCGGCCTCATCGCCGAAGCGCAGGACGTTCACCGTGTCGGTCGTGGGGGTGGCCCCTTCGGGGAGCACCCGCCCGCCGAGCAACGCATTAATGAGGGCCGATTTGCCGGCGTTGAATTCCCCGACCACCACCAGCAGGAAGAGGTCGTCGAGGTCCTGCGCCGCCCGGCCGAGCGTCGCCAGATCGTCGGCCGTCGCCTCGAAGCCGGCGAGCAGGAGGCGCAGGTCATCGAGCAGCGCGCGTTCGGCGAGCACCAGTTGCTCCTGCGCGGCCGCGAGCAGTGCTGCGGGCACGTCTCCCCCTCCCTCACGCCGACCTATCAATCCAGCCTACCACCGGTTCCGACGATGGCGGGAATGACCGGGTAACGTGAGCGCGGCAGGCGCCGGACGGTGTCTGCCGGCGAGATGATGGCGGCTACGCCGGGGGCAGCCAGGTATCCAGGAGGTCGGCGACGGCCGCCGCCTCCACGCCCGCGCGCAGCACGAACGCGGCGCTCGCCTGCCGACCGGCGTAGGCGCGCCGGGCGATGACCCAGGCCTCCTCGGCGCACTCCTGCTGCACCGGCTCGTCCAATGCGTTCCGCGGATTGACCACCAGCAGCGGACGCGGCGCCAGGCAGGCCGCGAGGTCGGGTAGGTCGTAGGCCGCCAAAGCGCCCGGCACGACCGCGGAGAAGTCCGTCGCGGCATCGCGCTCGTCCACCATCTCCTGCCAGGCGAGCAACGAATCGAGCACGGCGACTGACCCGATGGCGTCGTCGAAGAGCGCCGCGTGCAGCAGCGCCGGGCCCAGCGCGCCGCCGGCGACGGCCGTAACGCCGCCCGGCTGGACATCCGTCCGCGACCGGAGAAACCGCACGGCGCGCACGATCTCCGCCGCCCGAAGGCCCGGCAGGCTTCGACCGAGCAGGACCGGCTCGAAGGCGACGCCGCCTCTGGCCGGTGCGAGCTCACCGATCTGGCTCAGGTCCGGTGCCAGCACGGTCCAGCCCCGCTGCGCCTGTCGCGCCGCGAACCCGTCGCCGTCCGCGCCCGCCGCTTTCCCCGCTGGGTCCAGGTAGAGCAGTGCCGGATGGGGCCCGGCCGTCGCCGGCAGGAAGACGAGCGCCGGAATAGTAGCGTCCGCTTCGCCCGACAGCACGACCTTCTCGACACGGTAGCCTGACCGGCTGTGCGCCCCGACGAAGACCGAAGGGCCGCCCACCGTCGGTGGCCGGTAGCCGGAGAGACGCTGGGCCGCGGCCTTGACGGCGGGGAGGTGGGCGTCGAGATCCTGGCGACGTTGCGTTCGCTGCTCGGCCAGGCCGGCGGCCTCCGCCCGGTTCAGGCTGAAGACGGTTTCACCGCCCAGCGACGTCGCGAGTTGCCCGGTTGGCGTCACCGTGAGGTCGGCCACCGGCAGCGGCTCGACGGGTTCGTCGCGCGGATCACCCGGCAGGCGCAGTGTCTCCTGAAAGAATCGGTAGAGTGCCTCACGGGTGACCGTGGTGTAGCCGTGCCCATAGTCGTCTTCGACCAGGCGGAAGGCCTCCGGCGCGCCGAGCGCCGCATAGGCCCGCGCCACCTCCGCGCACGTGGCGCGGGTCCCTTCGATGCTGAACATGTCGCGCGTCGTGGCGGCGACCAGCGTCGGCCGGGGCGCCCGCACCTCCAGAAAGTCCGCGTGGTCGATGCCGGCAGCCAGGCCGCCGAAGAGGTTTTGCTCCGCATCCTGCGGCCCGATGGAGGCCAGGAGGCTCCGGAAGTCCGTGATGTAGCAGGTGGGCGCCGACGCCGCCACCCGTTCATCGACCGCGGCGATATAGGCGGTCTGGGTACCGCCGCCGGAAATCCCGGTCACGCCGATGCGCTGCGGGTCGACTTCCGGCCGCGTCAGCAGGTAGTCGATCGCGCGCATGCCATCCCAGACGAAGTAGTGGCCGGGCGAGCGTCCGACCAGGAAGCACTGGCGGCCAAACTGCGAATGCTCGCGGGTCGACCCTCCCAGGCGGGACGTCCCGGTGGATGGGTCAAGATACTGCAGGCGCTCACCCTGGCCGGGGGGGTCGAAGGCGAAGACGATGAACCCCTTGCGGACGAAGTTCAGGATCAGGGTCTGGTAGGAGGGCGCCCGGAAGGCGATATCCGTGTGGCCGATCGGGTTGAGGATCGCCGGCGCTGGCGCCGCCAGGTCATCCGGCACAAAGAGGCAACCGGTGATAAAGAAGCGCGGCCGGGATTCGAAGAGGACTTTTTCGACGCGGTAGCCCGGGCCTCGGACGGTGCCGGAGACCTGGGCGTTGAGCGGCGTGCGGGCCGGGAATGGGCCGAGCAACGCCTCCAGGGTGCGCCGGACCTCCGCCTGGCGTTCGCGCCAGGCCGCGGCGCCGGTGAGCGCGGCGATACGCTGTTCCCGCCGGTCGAGCAACGCGCCGGCCTCCGTGTTGAGCCGCTGACGCAGCGCGTTCGGCGCGTCCCGCCAGCGGAACCAGCGGGACAGCACGGAGAGTTCAGCATCCTCGGCTCGGCGCGGAGGTGTTGGTGTCGTGGGCATGGCATCCTCCCTATGGCGGTCGTTACCAGCGAAAGAGGACCTTGCCGGCCGTGGCGGCGTCGGCAAGGGCGAAGGCGCGGGGGGCGGCGTCGAGCGATAGGACTTCGCCGATCACCTCGCGCAAGGGCACAGCGTGCTCCGTCACGAAGTCCAGCAGCTCGTCCCACTGGGCGATGGGGAACAGATTGGAACCCGTCACGGTGAACTGCTTCCAGATCAGGTCGCAGGCGTTAATCGCCGGGCGGTCGGCCCCCATGCCGACGATGGCGGCCCGGCCGCCGATGCCCAGCAGCTCCACGATTGCGGCGTGGCCGGCGGGGTTCCCCGAGGTCTCCACCAGGGCGTCGGCGCCGCGGGCGGCGACCTGGCGCAGCGCGGCGCCCACCGGCCCGGCAAGCGGGTCGAGCGTCGCCACTGCGCCCAGTTGCGCCGCCAGCGCCCGCCGGCGGGGCACGGGGTCGATACCGATCACCCGCGCCCCCATCGCCCGCCCGAACATGACCGCGCAGATGCCCACGGGACCGAGGCCCGACACCGCCAACGTGTCGCAGCCGCTCACGCCGAGGCGACGGAGCGGGGCATATGCGGTGCCGGCGTTGCAGGCGAGGAGCACACCCTCCTCTTCCGAGAAGCGCGCCGGCAACGGCAGCAGGCAACGAGCGTCGGTCACCATGAAATCGGCGTCCGCGCCATCGCAGGCGAACCCGTGGGCGCGTTGCCCATTCGGGCAGAGCATCACGTTGCCGCCGACACAGTAGGCGCAGCGCCCGCAGCCGCGGCGGTGATAGACGACGACGCGCTCGCCCGGCTCGACGCCGGTCACGCCCGCCCCGACCGTCCGAACGATCCCGACCGGCTCGTGCCCCGGGATATGGGTGTTCGGCGGGTCGGACGGCGCATGGCGATAGCGGTGCAGGTCGCTGCCACAGACCGCGGCGGCGCGCATCTCTATCAACACCTCGCCGGGACCCGGCGACGGCGTCGGGACGTCGATCACTGCGGCCTCGCGGTTGCCGAAGAACTTCGCGGCGCGCATCATTCTCTCCCTCAACTCGGCGCTTGGCCCGTGATCGTAGCATCCAGGGCGCGTCCCGGCACCGGAGCATCGGTCGCCGCCACGACGAGCGGCCGTCTGCTACGATGGCGTCAACTATGATCGAGTCCGATCGAAATGGAGCCGGAACGGGAAGGAAGACCCATGGCGACCGCAGAAGCCGTAGAGCTTATCCGCTTGCTGGAGGACCAGCA
>JAICXR010000065.1 GCA_025980355.1 Chloroflexota bacterium
CAACCTGCGCGCGGCGTTGCGGTGGTCCTTCGGTCGGGGCGCGATCGACGACGCCCTCCGGCTGGCCGCGGCGCTGGGAGAGCTCTGGGCGCACCTCGGGCGTCTCGGCGAGGGGTATACCTGGCTGCGTCGCTTGCTGGACACCCCGACCGGGGCACCCACCGGCAAGACTCGCGCCAAGGCGCAGTGCTGGGCCGGCGCGCTGGCGCTGATGGTCGGCGATGCCGTCGCCGGCCGGTCGCTCCTGGAAGACAGTCTCGCCTATGCCCGAACGATGCAGGACGATGCGATCGTCGGCGAGGCCGCCCTTCGCCTGGGGCTGTTGACCCTGAGCCGGGGGGAATACGGGACGGCCCGCCGGTTGTTCGAGGAGAGCGTGGCGACCCGCCGCCGCTCCGGCAGCCGAGAGCAGGTCGTCAAGAGTATCTTCTTCCTCGCGCTGGTGCTGGTCTACCAGGGCGAGTACGTCCCAGCCCAGGCGCTCCTCGAGGAGGGATATGCAGAGGCCCGGGCCATCGGCTATCGGCACCGGGCGGCCGCCCTGCTAGGGGAGTTCGGTATGGTCGCCCTGGCGAGAGGGGATCGCGGGGCGGCGCGCAGGCACTGGGAGGAGAGCCTTCGGCTGTCTGCGGATTCGATGGATTGGGCCGAGGTCAGTTCGGTACAGAACTACCTGGCCGGCCTCGAAGGCCGCGAGGGCAACGTCGCGGCTGCCCGCGCCGGCTACGCCGCCAGCCTCGCGCTCTCCCGGCCGGCGCGCTTCATCTTTCGCATCGCTCAGTCGCTCGACGGCCTGGCCATCCTTGCCGCCCGCCAGGGGCAGTCGGAGCGAGCGCTACGTCTCGCGGGCGCCAGCGCCGCCGTACGGGAGATCGCCGGCTACCAGGCGCCGCCCCTTGAGCGCGAAGAACTGGACGTGGCGATCGCGGGGGCACGGCGGGCCCTGCGGGAGGTCGCTGGCTTTGCCGCCTGGGACGCCGGGCGGGCGATGGGCCTGGATCAGGCGGTGGACGAGGCGTTAGCATACGCTCTTGCCTGAGCTCCGCTGCGGCGGGTCCGGCTTGCCCAAGGGGCGCCTTCGTCACCGGCCGGTTATGGGAGCCACTGCGCCCATGCCTCGCCGGCGCTGACGGATGCGGCCGGCGATGGCCTGGGTGACGTGGCCGGCAAGGGCGAGCGCCGCGCGCACCGGCCGGGGGTGGGTTGCAATAGCCGGACCTGCGCGTCCTGCGCTGCCCGGGCAAGCCGCTCCCGCGGAATGTCGTGACTGGCGCGTTCGAGGTCGTAGAGCGACGGCATAGCGATGTCCACCTTCCACATCGGGTCCCGGGTCCAGCCGGTCGTCCCCAATAGGTTCACCCTCCGGCGTCGCGGCGGCGCCCACCAGGACGGCCACTCACCGAACATTCACCGTTTCGCCGGGGATGCGGCAGCGGCATGGCGCCGCTCGCCCGGTATGCTGGAGTCGTCGCAATGGAACCCTCGCCACCAGCGCCCTCCACGGGGCGGGGCAGGAGACAGCTTGGCCACCGCAATGCTCTCGTTCGCGTCGCTGCTCAAACACACCCGGCTGGCGGCCGGTCTGACCTAGGAGGCCCTCGCTGAGCGGTCCGGCCTCTCCGCGCGGGCGGTGAGCGACCTGGAGCGCGATGGTGAGCGTACACCCCGCCTGGACACCTTAGCGTTGCGGGCGGTCGCGCTCGGCCTGACCCACGAGCGCCGCGCCGACCTCTTCGCCGCCGCCCGGCCAGCGGCCCAGCCCGCCGTCATCGGCCCGACTCTGACGCTCCGACCGGATCCATTGCCCGCGCCGCCGACGACGCTGATTGGGCGAGAGGCGGAGGTGGCTGCCGTCCCGATCCTGGCAGCCAGTCGGCCTGTGGGAGCAGCGCTTGAGAAGGCTCGTACCGCATGCTGCGAGTCTTCCACCGGGTTCAGATGGACGTTCCCCACTGGGCGCACGTCGTCCAAGGTATCGAGATTGCCGGGACTGCGTACGAGTCATCTCGCCCAGATCCAGTTGCTATACTCCCCGCGTGCGCGGACCCAGGCGGGCTGGGGCTGCCGATTGCTGGGGGATAGGCCATGCGGCGCTTCGCCGGAATATTACCGCCGCTCGTGACGCCGTTGACAGAGGACGGCGAGCTGGATGAGGCCGGGTTGCGGCGCTGCCTCGAGTACGTCCTCGCCGGTGGGGTACACGGCGTCGTCATGCTCGGGTCGAGCGGCGAGGCGGCGCTGCTGCTGCCGAAGGTGCGCCGGCGCGCGCTCGAGGTGGCGCTCGAGGTGGTCGACGGCCGGGTGCCGGTGATCGTGGGGACGGGGGAGCCGAGCACCACGCTGGCCGCCGAATCCACGCGGCAGGCCCGGCAAGACGGGGCCGATGCCGCGATCGTGGTTCCGCCGTACTACTATCCGCTCGATCAGGAGGCGGTGGAGCGACACTACCGCGTCGTCCACGAGGCCGGTGGCCTGCCACTGCTCGCCTATCACATCCCCGCCATGACGAAAGTGCGCATCGAACCCGACACCCTCCGCACGCTGGCGGAAGCGGGCACGCTTTCCGGCGTCAAGGACAGCGCGGGTGACTTCGGCTACTTCCAGCGCGCGGTGGACGAGACGCGCCACGTGCCCTCGTTCGCGGCGCTGGAAGGCAGCGACCAGCTGCTCTACGCCGCGCTGGCCTATGGCGGCGACGGCGCGATCAGCGTGCTCTCCCAGGTCGCACCGGCGGTCGTCGTCGCCCTCTACGAAGCCGGGCGGGCGGGGGACTGGCCGCGCGCCAAGGCCCTGCACCGGCGCACCCAGGAGATCAGGGGAGCGATCGGCCCCGGCTGGATCCCGGCGATCAAGGGGGCGCTCACCGCGCTCGGACTGTGCGGGCCATCCGTCGCCATCCCCAACCGGCCCTGGGACGCCGAGCAGCTGGCGGCGCAACGGCGGCGCCTGGAGGCGGCGCGCGAGCGAGGGATCTTCGATCCGGCCACCGTCGACGTCGCACCGGCTGATCGGGCCGGCGGCTAACCGCCCCCGCCACCAGTGATTCGTCGCCTGCTGGAATAGGTAGGGGCTGGGTTTGCGGCAACGGCAGGCGTCGGCCTCGATGTGCGGGCAGACGTACCAGCCGTCCAGGCGCGCCCCTGCCGCCGCTAGCTCCGCTTGCAGTCGCCGGAAGGAGGCGTCCACCTGCCGCATGCTGATCTCGCCCCGGGCGATGTGCGTCTGGTTGGTGACGACGATCGCCAGATAGCCGGCCTCGTTCAGCAGCCGGATGGCCGGCGGCGTGTTGACGAACAGACGAAACTCGTCGGGATGGCAGTAATTGCCGTCGCCGCCGAGCGTACCGTCTCGTTTCCCACCCGCGTCATCCATAGCGGACCTCGTCAAAGCCCGGCCAACACTCCACATCCGGGAGCATAACCGGGCGAGCGGTCTGTCGGATGCTCGTTTCAGCGTCCAACGAGACCGCGCATCCCGGCGTCATCCCGCCCCGCCGCCCCCGGCCAGGCTGCAGGTGTAGCGCAGGGCGTCGGCCAAGCTGTCCGTCGCGGCGACGCCGTGGCCGGCGATGTCGTAGGCGGTGCCGTGGGCGGTGGTGGCGCAGGGGACCGGCAGGCCGAGGTAGACGGTGGCCCCGCGCCGCGTCGCCAATAGCTTGCGGGCGATGTTCGCCTGGTCGTGGTACATGCAGACCACGCCCTGGAACTCGCCCGCCTGGGCGCGCACGAACACGGTGTCGGCCGGCACGGGGCCGGTCACCGGCAGCCCGCCTCGCTGCGCCTCCGCCACCGCCGGGGCGATGATGTCCAGTTCCTCCCGCCCGAAGAGGCCGCCTTCGCCGGCGTGGACGTTCAGGGCGGCCACGGCGAGGCGCGGCGTCGCCACGCCGACCGTGCCCAGCACGTCGTGGAGGCGACGGATGTGCGCGACGATGCGCTCGGTTGTGAGATTCGGCACGATCTCCTGGAAGGGCAGGTGCTGCGTCACGGCCACCGTCCAGAGCGACGGCGTGATGGCCCCCAACGAGATGGGCTCGGGACTGGCGGTTTCCGCCGCCAGGTAGGCCAGCTCGTCCACGTAGGGGTAGCCGGCCAGGTGGAAGCCCTGCTTGTTCATGGGCGCGAGCACCACGCCGTCGACCGTGCCCTGGCCGGCCAGCGTGAAGGCCAGCCGCATGCAGCGGGCGGCCGCCTCGCCCAGCCGCGGCTCCAGCCGCCCGAGTTCTACGGTGCCGACGGTGAGGTCGGGCGGGCAGAGCACGTCGATGCCGTCCGCCGTGAACGCGGCCTCCGTTGGCGCCCCGATCTCCCGCACGGTCCGCTCAACACCGAGCAGATGGCAGGCCCGCCGGATGACACCACTGTCGGCGATCACCAGCGGACGGCACCGCCGGTAGGTCTCGTCATCCGCCAGCACCTGGACGATCAACTCCGGTCCGACGCCGGCCGCATCCCCCATGGTGAGCGCGATCACCGGACGTTCCATCTGCTTTCCCTTCCCCGCCACGACCGGCCGCCACCGGAGAGGAGCGCTCCCCCGAACAGTCCTCCGCGCAAGCCCTGCCGGCCGCTTGATACGCCATCGTGCTATGCTACACGCAAATCCCTCTGCCGCGGTGAGAGGTCAGCCGCGGCGTAGAAAGGCGGCACCTGGCGATGACGATAGCGACACGCCGGTACACGTTCGACGAGTGGATCGACGCGCCGGCAAATACGCCGCTGGCCGAGCTGGTAGAAGGGATACCGGTCGACCGGATGGCGAGCACGTTCGATCATGGCCAGATCGTCGGCGAACTCTGGGATTGGCTGCGCCGCGCGCAACGAGCGGGCTTCGGCTGGGTGTCCGTCGAACCGGTTGGCGTTGTGCTGGACGCCGCCGGGGCGCGTCGCAACGTGCGCGAGCCCGATCTCTGCTTTGTCCGCAAGGATCGCGCCCACATCATCACGGGGAAAGCGGTGGAGGGTGTGCCCGACCTGGTGATCGAAGTGCTGTCGCCCACGACGCGCGACGATGACCTGCCCGATGGGGCGAAGTGGCGGGACTACGAACGCTTTGGCGTGCCGAGCTATTGGATCGTCGATCCGGAGGAACGCACGGTGGCGCAGTACACGCACACGGGCGGCAGCTTCGGCGAGCCGGTGGTGCTCCGCGACGGCGACGAGCTCCGGTCCGAGCTGTTTCCCGGGATCACGCTGCCCGTAAGCGCGCTCATCCACCCCTGGCCGCCGACCGGCGCCTAATCCGGGAGGGAAAGGCCCACGGCAGATCGCAGCCGGCACGCCCGTCCTGGCCGTTCGACATCCAGACGGCTATACTGCCACGGTCCGCTCCGCCTTCGAGAGTCCCGCCCGGTTATGTGCGCAGTGCCGTCCGGCACGAGCAAGGAGGCCAACCGTGACCGATCTCGTCGCCCCGCCGCCGACACCGCGCGACAGGCTGCAGCAGTTGCTCCTCGGCTACCGCGTGTCCCAGGGCCTCATGGTCGCCGCTCGGCTCGGACTGGCCGACCTGCTCGCCGCCGGCCCCCAAGACTGCACGGCGCTCGCGCAAGCCACGGGGACACATGCGCCGTCGCTCTACCGCCTGTTGCGCCTGCTCGCCTCCGCCGGCGTCTTCGCCGAGGACGGCCAGCACCGTTTCCACCTCACGCCGCCCGCCGAGCTTCTGCGCTCGGACGTTGACGGCACGCTGCGCCACATGGCGATGTTCCTCGGCGAGGAGTCGCACTGGCGCCCCTGGGGCGAGCTGCTCCACAGCGTGCGGACGGGCGAGACCGCGTTCGGCCACCTCTACGGCCTGGGCCACTTCGCCTATCTCGCCCGCCACCCCGAGGAGGCGGCAACCTTCGACGCCTTCATGGTCGACCAGACGGCGCACGCCGCCACCGCGATCGTCTCGGCCTACGACTTCGCCGGCGTCGGCACGGTCGTCGACGTCGGCGGCGGCCGCGGCACTCTGCTGGCGGCCATCCTGACCGCCTACCCGGCGCTGCGTGGCATCCTCTTCGACCAGCCGCAGGTGCTCGAAGGCGCCAGGGCCTTGCTCGAGGCGAGCGGGGTGGCGAGTCGTTGCGATCGCGTCGGCGGGGACTTCTTCCAGGCGGTGCCGACGGGCGGGGACACCTACCTCCTCCAGCAGATCCTGCACGACTGGGACGATGAGCGAGCCCACCGCATCTTGGAATGCTGCCACGCGGCGCTGCCGCCCGCTGGGCGCCTCCTGATTGTGGAGCGGCTGATCCCCCCGGGCAACGCCCCTTCTCCCGCCAAGTCCGTGGACATGCAGATGCTGGTGATACTTGGCGGGCGCGAGCGCAGCGAGGTCGAGTACGCCGATCTCCTCGCCGGCGCCGGGCTCCGACTCGTCAGGGTGCTCCCGACGCGTTCGCCATTCTCCATCCTCGAGGCACAGCGCGCGGACTAGGGGCGCTCACGCAGTCGTCCTCGGCGGCCCGGCGCCGGCCTTCTCGTTCCCCTGGGTCCGCTTCGCCCGACGCAGCGCCGCCACCGGATGCCATGTCGACGATGAAACGGTCTGCCGGTGGTAGGGTGAGGGATGGACAGCTCTCAGGAAACGGTCTCCCGACGGGAGCCGGCGGTCGGTACGACCACGCCACCGCCGAGGCTGGCCGACGTACTCAATCCGGCCAACCTGGCGACGATGGTTGCCGAACGCTACATCCGCGTCCAGCGTCACCCGACGCTGCCGCTGCGCGTCTACAACTACACGGAGAGGGCCCAGTTCGGGCGCGTCTGGAATGCGGAGACGCTCACCTGCCGGGGGCTGATCGTTGACGACGCCGACCGCATCGTCGCGCGCCCGTTGCGCAAGTTCTTCAACCTCAGCGAGTACGCCGCCACGTTCCTGCCGCCACTGCCGGTCGAGCCGTTCGTCGTGTTCGAGAAAGTGGACGGCGCATTGGGTATTCGTTACCCCACACCGGATGGCCCCGCCCTCGCCACCCGCGGCTCCTTCACCTCCGACCAGGCGCTGTGGGCGACGGCCTACTATCGTCGGCGCTACGGCGGCATCCCCGCGCCGCCGAACGTGACGTATCTGTTCGAGATCGTCGCTCCCCAATTCCGGGTGGTGGTGGACTACGGCGACCGCGAAGACCTGGTGCTCCTTGCCGTCATCGACAATGCGACGGGGTTAGACCTTCCCCTGCCCACCGATTGGCCGGGACCGGTCGTGGAGCGCTTCGATGGCCTGACCGACCTGGACCAGATCGTGACGCAGCAGCGCGACAATGCCGAGGGCTTTGTCATCCGCTACGCCTCCGGCCTGCGCGTGAAGGTCAAGCACGCCGAGTACCTGCGCCTGCACCGCATCCTCCTCGGCCTCTCCAACGTCGCCGTCTGGGAGCAACTCGCCGCCGGGGGCGACCTGGACGCCTACGCCGGCAGCATCCCGGACGAGTGGTATGGCTGGCTGCAAGCGACGGTCGCGGACCTACAGGCACGCTACGCCCAGATCGAACGAACAGTGCAGGACGAGTTCGCGCAGGTGCGCGCCGAAGTCGGCCCGGCCGACCGCAAAGCCTTTGCCCTGGCGGTCCAGCACAGTCCATACCGGCAACTGCTGTTCCTGCTGCTTGACGGTCGCGACTACCGCCAGCAGCTCTGGCGCCTGCTGAAGCCGTCGTATAGCGCCCCGTTTCGGGAGGCGGGAGACGACGGCTAGCGGCCCTCGTTCTCCGTCACCACCGCACGGCAGTTGCCCGGCAAGCGCTCGGATGACGATGCGTCGTACACTGGTGGTCTAGCCGGAGCCGAGGAGGTGCGTCGATGGTTTCCCTGGCACGTATTGATTTGGAGAGAGCGAGCGCGCTGGGTATGGTCGCCACACCGCTCACGATCACCAACTATGCCGATCAGATTGAGGCCCGGCGGGGCCACCGGCAAGCTGACGCTGTACGCTCCGTGACCATCGGTGAGGTGATCGTGGACACCGGGGCGACAACGCTCGCCCTGTCCGCCGATGTGGTCGCGCAGCTGGGCCTGGATCTCCGGGAAGAGGTGCCCATCCACACGGCCGCCGGCCCCGGGACGGCACGCCTCTACCGCGACGCGGTCCTGACCTTCCTCGGCCGCGAAGGCACTTTCGATTGTCTGGAACTGCCGGCAGGGACCCGGCCACTGCTGGGAGTGATCCCGTTGGAGGCGCTCGGCCTGGAGCCGGACCTCCGCCATCAGCAGCTTCGTCGCTTGCCGCTGGAACCCGGCGAGACCTTTTTCACCCTCTGAGCCACAGACGGACGGCGCCATGGTCGGTGCCGGCCTTGCCTAACACCTGGGCCTAGGTCATGTTGACCGCGCCAAGAGGACGTTTGTCACATCCAGCAGATCGCCGGCAACATAGGGCGGCTCGACATTGGCCCAGGTAGCGCGGTAGGGTTCCAGGGAGTTCTCGCCCCAGCCGGTGCGGGCAAGGATGGTGCGACAGCCGGCGGTCGCGCCAGCTACCACAGGTGTCGGACGCACGGTTCCTTGACAATACAGTACAAACCGATACACTCGTCCGGTGAGCGAGCTGGGAATATGGGAACTACGCTGGGACGACTGGAACCGCACCCACCTCGCACGCGAACATCACGAGGTAAGTGAAGAGGAGGTCCGGCAAGTTCTGGCTGGCCCCTATCTTCTGCTCACGAGCAAGACCAATCCGCGCCGCCCGATGTTCATCGGGCCGACGGCACGTGGGCGGATGCTAGTGATTGTGCTTGACCCGGAAGGGGAAGGCGTCTATTACGCGGTCAGCGGGCGCCCGGCACACCGGACAGAACGCCGGTATTACGACGAGCACCCGGAGGAGAGAAGAGCATGAGCGAACGTGACGAGACAACCAGGACGTCACGCCATCTCCCCGACTTCCGGAGCCGGGAAGATTTGGCAGAATTCTGGGACACGCACAGCTTTACGGACTATCTCTCAGACCTGGAGCCTGGCACGGCGCACATCGCGGAGGATGTCACCGCGCCGCTATCTGAAATCACCCAGGTCCGTTTTGATAAGGCAGCAGACCGGCAGCTCGCCGCCTACGCGCGACAGCGTGGGATACGAAAGTCCACGCTGTTGCGGATGATTGCTCTCGAATGGCTCCGCAATCAGGAGCGCCAGGCCTCGTGAACGACATGGGCTGCGGCCAGCACATCATCGGCGATATCGTCCGCCTCGACAGCGGATGCACCGTGCCCGGTCGAACTGGATCTCCGCCGACCGGCGTTGGGCGCTACCATAGCGGCGCGGCCTTGAACTCGCGCCGCGACGGGCTATTACCGGCGTTACGCTAGAGTCCTCCGTAGTGACAGCACGCCCAACGCCAGCGTGACAAGCGCCGTGCCCCCCATCACGGCGGCGTCGCGCCTGTAGCCGTCGGCGGAGCTGTAGAAGATGGCGGTCTGCAAGGCGTGGACGCCGTAGAAGGTGGGGATGACGCGGGCGATCCTTTGCACCCAGGCGGGCAGGAAGGCGGCGACGCTGATGCCGCCGCTGAGGAAGAAGAGGTAGAAGGCCAGCGGGATGCCGACGGCGGTGACGCGCTGGAAACTGCGCGTGGCGGCGCCGATGGCGACGCCAAGGCCGGCGCTGGCCAGGGCGATCAGCAGGACCATGCCGAGCGTGGCGAACCAGTAGGCCCCGGCGGGCCGCAGGTAGCCGGTCGCCGCTCCCACCACCAGCACGATGGCGCCGATGAGTAGCGTCGTGAGCCAGCCCGCCAGCAACTTGCCGGCAATCAGGCTGGCCCGCGGGATCGGCGCGAGGAGCAGCTCTTTGATCGTCTGGTCCTCCCACTCCCGCGCCGTCGCCAGCCCGGCGTTGATCATGCCCGCGATGGTCAGCAGCAACACCAGATCGGGGACGAGGTCGAACTGCAACAGGCTAACGTCCTGCTGGCGGAGGTCCGTCTCCTGCACGGCGACGTGGATCGGGCTATTCGGTTGCTCGCCATAGAAGGCGGTGATGGCGGCGGGCAGCGAACGACGCAGATCGTTCGTGAAGTCCAGGTTGAGGTTGTTGATCTGGATCGTCACCGGGTCGGGCTGGTGCGCCGCGTAGGCGGCATCGAAGCCTGCCGGGATAGTGATGACGGCGGAGACGTCAAGGTTGCGGAGCGCGTCCGCCGCCTGCGCCGCCTGCGTCCGGCGAACCGCGAAGGCGTCGGAGTGCTCCAGGATCTGCGCCAGTTGTTGGGCCTGCGGCCCGTTGTCCTGGACGACCAGCGCCACCGGGTTGCGTCCGACGGCGCGGGCGCCGAAGTAGAGGACGATCAGGAAGACCAGCGCCGGCAGGATCGTCGCGGCGATCGCCGTCGGCTGGCGCAGCCAGACGCCGATATCTTTGCGGGCGATGATCCAGACAGCCTTCCCGTGGTGCATCCGGCACGCTCCTCATCTCTCCTGAAGCCACGCTGGGATTGCCCTCAATGTGCGACCGCCCGGCGGCGGAGGACGGTCGCGCTCAGGGCGACGGCGGCCAGGGCGAAGGCCAGCAGGATGACGGTGTTGGCCGTCGCACCGGTCTGGGTAGTCTGGAAGCCGTGGAACGCCTGCTGGAAGACGGCGATGCCGTAGTAGACCGGCTCGAAGCGCGCCACCGCCGCGACCACCTGGTCGCCCCAGTTGGCCGGACCAAAAGCGCCGCTCAGGAAAAAGACGGGCAGCGCCAGGCCGATGCTGAGCGGCACGACCGCCTGTCGCCGCTGCACCAGCGTGCCGAACAGGGTGCCGAGGGCGACGAACATGACCATGAGCAGGAGGGCATAGGCGAGCGTCGCGCCCCAGTTGACCGGCCAGACGCGGATGCCGAGGACGATGATCGCCAGCACCACCAGGACGCTCAAGGCGTTCATCGCCAGCGCGCCGAGCACCTTGCCGGCCTGGATGGCCCACGGGCTGACCGGCGCCAGCAGCAGCTCTTTGATCGTGCCGCGCTCGTACTCGCGGGCGGCGTTCGTGCCCGCCTGCAGCAGCCCGCCGATCATCAGCCCGACGACCAGGATGCTGACGGAGAGGTAGGCGACGTAGCCGGTGTCCTGCCGGTAGCTATCGACCTCGTGCGCCTGGACGACGACCTGGTCGGGGAAGGCGCTGGCATAGAACGTCGTGATCGCCAGCGGCACGGCGCGGCGGATGTCGTTGGTGAAATCGACGTCCAGGTTGTTGATCCGCACGGGCAGTTGCACCTGGCGGCCCTCCTGGAGCGCCGCGTCGAAGTCCGCCGGGACGGTGACGATGGCAACGATCTTCCCCTGCTGCATGAGCGCGGTTGCCTGGTTGGCGGTCGTCTCCTGGATGATGAAGGAGTGGGCCTGCTCCATGGCCGAAAGAAATTGTTGGGCGTAGGGCCCGTGCTCCTCCAGCACCACGGCGGTAGGCGCCTGGCCGCCGGTGAGGACGAAGAGCAGGAAAAGCAGCAGGAAGTTGAGCGGGATGATGAGACTCACCGCGGTGAAGGCGCGCTCCGTGAGTGAGCTCTTGATATCGTTGAGCGCCACCGCGC
>JAICXR010000518.1 GCA_025980355.1 Chloroflexota bacterium
CGGCGTACAGGTGGCTGTAGAGGGCATAATGGGCAGGATCCTGGGAGATGGCCTCAATATAGCGCTCGGACACCATCGAATCGACGGGCTCCCGCGAGAAGACAACGCGTGTCACGCCGGCCGCGCCGATGAGGACTAAGAGCAACAGGGCGATGAGCAGGCGGCGCGCCGGCCGGCGTCGGGTCGTTGCTGGTGTTCGCCCAGGGGCGATGATCGGCCTGGGGGGTGTGGCGTCGTCCACCTCTGCCCCCTTCTTTCGCGGTCGATCCTCTTCAGTTGTACCCGATAGCGGCGCGCCGTGCTCGGACCATGTGGGGCTCAGTGTTCCGACTTCCGCGGCCCTTCGATCGGCGAGAAGTCCGGGCTCTGCACGCGCCGGAGCGTTTCGGCTTCGCGGGCGCGCACTTCTTGCGCGGCGGCGGGAAGCTCGGCCGCGATATCGTGCGGGATCTTGAGCAGCCCGTTGGCATCGCCGTGGAGCAGATCGCCGGTCTTAATCGGGACGCCGCTGATCGTGACGTCGGCGCCGATGTCGAAGATCAGCGGATTGCCGTGGGCGACGACCAGACCGGGGGCGAAGAACTGGAAGCCACCGAGGGCGCGTACCTCGTGGAGGTCGCGCACGCCGCCGTCGGTGAGCAGGCCGACGGCGCCGAGGCGTTTCATAGTGGTCGCCATGACTTCGCCGCAATGGCAGGAATGTACGCGGTCCGTCCCAACATCCTGGATCACGACCAGCGTCGGGGCGGGCGTGTTGGCCAGAAGTTCCCAGAGCTGGACCAGGCCGCGTTCCATCTTGCGCCCCTCCGTGGTGCTGTCGGCCCGACAGGTCACGGCATATCCGCACGATGGGGGCAAATCCGGGTAGAGGCAGCGGATGTCGTAGCCCACGAAGTGGCCCAGTCGCGGATAACGCCCGCACGCCTCCATGGCGTTCGCAAGGGTGGGACTGTCGTAGCTCGCCAGCGCCTGCAGTTCGGCGGCGCTCAACCGGGACGTCGCGATGCTCATTGGGGATGCCTTCCTGTGGTCGACGATCATTTCCTGCCGATTGTACGCATGCACTGGGAGGCTTGCTACGGCCAGGGTCCGGGAGATTCATCCCCCGGACGCTATCGCCGCGATGTTCCGACTAGGTGGCTCAGGGCTCTCGCCAGCCGCTCCAGTTCTTCTTCCGTATTGTAAAAGCCGGTGGCGATCCGACAGCAGGCGGGTTTGGCGACGGAACGGATGATGATCTGATCCGCGGCTAGCGCCTTGACGATGTCGGCGGGCGGGACGCCGTCCACCGTGAAGCTCACCAGCCCGGCGGCCGGAGCCGGTGTCAGCACGGTCAGACCGGGGCATGACGCCAGCCGTTCCCGCGCCGCGGCGGCCAGGTTGGCGGTGCGGGCGTAGGCGAAGTCGAGGCCGACGGTGTCTTCCAGCCAGGAGAGGCTGGCGTGGATGCCGGCCAGGTCGACGAGGTTCTGGCCGCCGACCTCGAAGCGCCGCGCGCCGGGGTGGGGCTGGAACGTCTCGGCGCCCGCCATCACGGAGTAATAGCCGACGAAGGTGTTGGCCAGCTCGTCGCAGCGGCCACGGCGGACGTAGAGCGCGCCGGTACCTTCGGGTCCGCAGAGCCACTTCTGGCCCGGCATCGCGTAGTAGTCGACGCCGAGCTCCGGCAGGTTGAGGGGGATCGCGCCCGCCGATTGCGCGGCGTCGACGAGCACCGGGATCTGGCGCGCATGGGCCGCCTCGACGATCGCGCCGAGGGGCAACTGGACGCCGGTGGCGTAGGAGACGTGGGAGAGCGCGACCAGCCGGGTGCGCGCCGTCATCGCCGCCCGCACGGCCGCCGCCGCGTCGCCATGGGCAGCTACCTCGCGGACCACCACACCGTAGCGCCTGCTGAGCACGGTCAGCGGCAACTGCAGGCTGGAGTGTTCGCTATCGCTCGTGATGATCTCGTCGCCCGCCTGCCAGGTGAATCCGGCGAGGACGATGTTCAGGCCTTCGCCGGTGTGGTGGGTAAGCGCGACGTCTTCGGCATCTGCGTGGACCAGGCGGGCGAACGCGCTGCGCGCTGCGGTCCGAAATTCGGCGTGGCGTTCCATTGCGGCCGTCCCGATCCTGCCCTGCTCGTAGTCCAGCCGGGCCGCCTCCTGCATCGCTCTGAAGGTCGCGGTCGGCAAAGGACCGCAGGTGCCGGTATTGAAATAGGCGGCGTGCAGGGTGGCCGGCAGTTGCTGGCGCAGGCTCGCCACGTGGTCGTGTTCGTTCATCCATGCTCCGATTTGCTCGCGTCCGACGGTGCAAGTCTGCCATGGCGCTCGGGAGTTTGCAGGCTCGGGTGCTCCGTCGACCGGGGAGCGCACCCGGAGCGGCTCGAAAACGCCGCCCGGGCGGCTGGCATCGTCCGTGCGGGGAATGATGCAGTACAGTGTCAGTCCGGTGAAGCGGA
>JAICXR010000599.1 GCA_025980355.1 Chloroflexota bacterium
GATCGTCGCGTTCTCGCCCGTCCAGCACGCCGCCAGGTCCTTGCGAATCTTCTGCAGTGCGGGCGCCATGTGCTGGGTGGCGAAGGTGTAGGTGGAGTAGTTCTCCTGGATCAGCGGGTCGATCTTGGACGGGTCGCTGTTCTTGAACTGGTCCTTCGTCCCGGCGGCGTCGCCGTACTTCGTGACGACGACGTCGAAGTCGTTCGAGCCCGTGTTGATGACGTGCTGGTTACCGGTCATGGCGCGAACCCATCCGTCACTGGTTGTACGACAGCGGATCGCTGTTCGTAACCGTCTTCTTCGACTGCGTGTCGCGGTGCTGGTACTGCGCGGCCGTGGTGCGGCAGGCCGACTCCAGTTGCGTCAGCTGCTTGACCATCTCGTTCATCGTCTGCACGATGCCGTCGTGCTCGTAGCCGTACGCGGTGGCGAACACGTCCTCGCCGCTCCAGAAGCTGGCGAGGGCCTGCTCGAGGATCTGCTTGCCCGCCTTCTCCCGGTAGCGGGGCAGGTTGCCCGGGACGTAGCCGGTGTTGCCGGACAGGTCGTCCAGCAGCGCCTTCACCGCGTCGGCCACGTCAGTGAGCTGATCGGGCTTGACGCTGAAACCCTTGGTGGGTGAGCTCACGCTCTCGATCCTTCCCCCCAGTCGGGGCCACGCCGGCAACCCGGCGCGGCCTTACCGCTCAGGACCAGTTGCTGCGGGCGGCGTTTTCGGCTGCGGTGTAGTTGTCGTGGGCTTGGTTGACGGCTTGGCCGATGTTGTTCAGGACCTGGGACAGGGCCAGGGCGGCGTCGTCCCATTGTTTCTTGCAGGCCAGGTAGGACTCTTGGGCTGCGCCGCTCCAGGTGGAGATCATCGGCTGGAGGTCGGATTCGAGTTGTTCGAGGGTGGCTGTGAGTTTGGCGTAGTTGTTGTGGATGCCCTGCGCGCCGGTCTGCAGGGATTCGAACTGGACGTGGATCTCACCCATGGTGTTCTGGTTCCCTTCGCGCTCAGGCGTTGATCTGGCCGGCGAGGCCGGTCAGGGATTGGGTTTGGTCGCTTTCCTGGGTGCCGTAGGTGCGGTGGGTGCTCAGGAGGGCGTCGTGCATCTGCCGTAGCGCGTTGTTGATCTTGTTGGCCTGTTGTTCGAAGGCGTCGTGGACCTGGACGAAGGCGCCGGCGGCGTCGCCGCGCCAGCCGCCGAGCATGGTTTCCACTTCGGCGCGCAGGTTGCTGATGTGGCCTTGGATCTGGGTGGCGGCGTCGTCGACCTTGACGGCACCCTGCGCCATGGCCTCCTGACTGGTCGTGTACTGAGCCACGGTGCGGTCCCCTCTCTTCGATCAGGTCTGTAGTGGATCTTGCGTCGGCTGGCCATAACCGTACAAAAGTCGTGGTGAACCCGCCACTGTGCACGGCCCTGAACCGGCGCGAGGCCGTGGTACCCAGCCGAGGCGCCAAGATCACATGTCTCGGCAGCGAGACTTTACCTCCGGCTCAACCGGACACCGGGCGGCGCGCTGCCTCGGCGTCGAGGGCCGGCCCGAGCGGGATCATGCCCAGCAACCCGGCCGGCAGCGTGCTCGCCCTGACCGCGCCGTACCCGAAGCCGGCGAGGGCGTCGATGGAGGCGGCGGCGTA
>JAICXR010000100.1 GCA_025980355.1 Chloroflexota bacterium
CGTGCGACCGCCTATCCTCCGCCTCACCCTGGACGACGGCAGCAGCGGCTTCGGCCCGTCCAATGTTGGCCGGGAGCAGGCCGCGGCCCTCCTGGGCCAACCGCTGGAGGCGCTGTTCGTTCCCGGCATCGGCGCGACCGGTGTTGGCCTGTTGGCCGACTTTGCGCTCTGGGACCTCTCGGCGAAGCGGGCTAGCCTGCCCGTGTACGCCCTGGCCGCCCAGACGGCCGGCGTGGCCGTCACGGCGCCCTTCCGCGTGCGATGCTACGACACCTCGCTCTATTTCGATGACCTCCACCTCTCCTCCAACGAGGAAGCCGCCGCTTTGATCGCCGCCGAGGCGCGGGAGGGCTACGAGCGGGGCCACCGCGCTTTCAAGATCAAGGTCGGGCGCGGCGCGCGCCACCTGCCACTCGAAGAAGGGACCGAACGCGACATCGCCGTCATCCGCGCCGTGCGCGACGCCGTCGGGCCGAACCCGCCGCTGCTGATCGACGCCAACAACGGCTACAACCTGAACCTCGCCAAGCGCGTCCTGACCGAGACGGCCGATTGCCGTCTCTTCTGGCTGGAGGAGCCGTTCCACGAGGATCCTGTGCTCTACCGCGACCTCAAGGAGTGGCTGGCGAAGGAAGGGCTGCCCGTCCTGATCGCCGACGGCGAAGGGCAGGCGTCGCCGTCGCTGCTCACCATGGCAAAGGACGGCCTGATCGACGTCGTGCAGTACGACATCCTCGGCCACGGCTTCACGCGCTGGCTCGCCACCGGACGGCAACTGGACGCGATCGGCGTATCGTCCGCGCCGCACCACTACGGCGGCCACGTCGGCAACTACACCAGCGGCCACCTCGCCGCGGCGCTCCGCCATTTCGCCCTGGTCGAATGGGACGAGGCGACCACGCCGGGCCTCGACGGCTCCGCCTACACCGTGCGGGACGGCGAGGTGACATTGCCCGACGCGCCGGGCTTTGCACTGCAGCTGGACGACGCGGCGTTCCGTCAGGCCATCGCCAACGGCGGCTGGGAGCTGCGCCGCTGAGCACGTGAGACGGCGGCGCCGCCCTACGCGCCGCGCGCTTCCAGCCAGATCGGGTTGGTCCACGCCCGCTTGCCGGCCCGGTCCACGACCGTCACCCGGCAGTAGGAGCCGGCGAACGGCGTCAGGTCGAGGGTGCAGGTCGTCAGGTCTCCGGTCGCGGACACGGTGGTGCGGGCGCGGGAGCCGCGGCCGCCGACGAAGACCGCCCGGGCCGGCGAGCACTCCAGGCGCAACTGGTTGCCGTCGACCGCCAGGTGGCGGATCTCCGGCCCCTGGCTGGAGTAGTAGTGGCCGGCCTTGAGCGCGGCGAGCAGCGCCTCCGGCTCCAGGGACTCGGCCCGGACCTGCACCCAGCCGCCGAAGCGGTCCTCGCGCGCCTTGAAGTGGGCGTCGTCGGCGGCGTAGGCCATGAGCCGGTGGCCGCGCTCCAGGAGGAGGTCGGCCAGGTACCAACTGTCGCCGCGATCGTTTAACTGGACACAGGTCTCGTTGTAGACCTCCACCGCGTGGGCGGCGCCGACCAGCGTCTCGGCGTCGGCAAGGGTGAGCCCGTACCAGGCCGGGTGGGCGATCCCGACGAAGGCCCCGGCGGCCGCCGCCCGCGCCGCCAGTTCCGGCCCCCGCTCCTGCTCGCTGGTAGCCGGGAAATCGAGAGGCAGCCCCACGGCGAGGATGTGCCACCGGTCGCCGCTGCCGAGGGCGGGCGCGTGCAGCTCCGCGCCCAGCAAGGTGGTGAAGGCCGGCGTCCGCAGCGCCCGGGTGTCGGTCACGGGGAAGTCGTACTGCGGCAGGAAGTGGTCGGTGAGGGCGACGAAGTCGTAGCCCTGCTCCCGGTAGGCCCGCACCGCGTTGGCCGGCGGCACGCCGCCGTCGGAACGCGTGGAATGCGTGTGCAGGTTCCCCCGGTAGAACCGGCCCGGCTGGTCGAAAGGAAGATTCCCCACTGTGTGCCAACTCCTTTGTCGCTTTGTTGCTTCATCGCCGTGCGCTGCGTCGCGATGCCGCTATTGTAGGCGTTGCGCGCCATCTGCGCCCGATCGCTCCAGGTTGCTACTGGGTGTTCTCATCGCGTTCTCATCGCCGAGCGGTGCAATAGACTCCGGGGGCGGACGGACCGTTCGCGCGGAGGCGGGGACGGCGCCAGGGGATACCGAAGCGGCGCGGTCGGCGGGCGATCAGTCAGGAGTTGGGATGTGCGCTCCGCCGACCGTGGCCTGACTTCAGCGCTGCGCCGGTATCTCGCCGGGGCCGGTAGTCCCCTCGACATTCTGCTGCTGGCCGCTCCGGTCGCGGTCCTGGCGGAATTGTGGCACTGGGGACCGCTGCCCCTCTTTTTCACCAGTTGCCTGGCCATCGTACCGTTGGCGCGGCTCATCGGCGTTGCCACGGAATCGCTGGCCGCCCGGCTCGGCCCGGGAATCGGCGGCTTTCTCAATGCCACCTTCGGCAATGCCACGGAACTGATCATCGCCATCGTGGCGCTCCGGGCCGGCTTGGACGCCGTCGTCAAAGCGTCCCTGATCGGATCGATCCTGGGCAATGTGCTGGTGGTGCTCGGCCTCGCCTTCCTCGTCGGCGGCGCCCGGCGGCGCTTCCAGTCCTTCGACCGCACCGCGGCCAGGGCGGCCGGTGCGCAACTGGCGGTGGCCGCCGGCGCCTTACTCATCCCCGCCGTTCTCGACGCGACGGCGCCCATCCCATCGGCGGCGATGGAAGCGCTCAGCATTGCGGCCGCGCTGGTGCTACTGCTTGGCTATGGCGCGGGCCTGCTCTTCACGCTGCGTACCCACGCCCCGCCGACGGTCGCGGAGCAGGAGGCGGCGCAGCATCAGGACGTCCTGGGCACCGGCGGAGCCGTCATCCTCCTGGTCGCCGCAACGGTCGCCGTGGCCCTGATGTCGGAGGTGTTGGTGGAAGGGGTCAAAGGCGTCACGGTCGACCTCGGCTGGACGCCCATGTTTGTGGGCGTGATCCTGGTTGCCCTGATCGGCAACGCCGCCGAGCACGCCAGCGCCGTGACGGCAGCGAAGGACGACCAGATGGACCTGTCGTTGGCGATTGCGCTCGGCAGCGGCGCGCAGATCGCCCTCTTCGTCGCGCCGCTCCTGGTCTTGCTCGGGTTCGGCATGGGCCGGCCCATGAACCTGCTCTTCGACGGCTTCGAAGTGGCGGCGGTCGCCATTGCCATCGGGCTGGTCAACCTGATCATCCACGACGGCGAAAGCACGTGGCTGGAGGGGATCCAGCTACTGGTAGTCTATGCCGTGCTGGCAGCGGCATTCTTCCTGCATCCATAGCCGGCGACCGCCGACAATCCTTCGGGCTGAGAGGCATAATGCAACGGTGTCCAACACCCTCGTAGCACAAAGAAGTCAGTCCGCCAAGGAGAGCGTGGAGAGACTTGGATGAGGTCCAATTGAGCGCAACGTCGCAAGCTCCTGGCTCCGGCCCGGGTGATAGCGCTATCGGCGTCGACGGTGCTGAACCAAGCCGGCACCAGGCCACGGTAATGCCGGTGACGAACCTTGGACCGCGCACCGTGGCAATCCGAGCGCGCACCATCTGGCTCGCCGCCGCCGTGGTCGTTGGCGGCGTCATCTGCTGGATCGTGGTGCGCGAGGCCTTCCAGGTCCTGCTCCTACTCTTCATGGCGATCGTGGTCGCCGAAGGACTCCGGCCGCTGGTGGACTGGCTCCAGCAGCGGCGGCTGCCGCGTTCCATCGCCGTGTTAGCCCTATACCTCATCATCGGCGCGATCCTCGGTGGCCTGGGCTGGTTCCTCTTCCGGCCGCTCAGCGGCGAAGTGAAGGCATTCCTGGTCAACCTGCCACGCTATGCTGCACAGACGCAGCGATTCGTCGATCAGGTCCAGCAGACGCTGGGGACGGACCTCAACGTGAGCCAGGTCCTGAGCGCGCTACCGGGCCAGTCCGGTCAATTGCTGTCCTTCCTGCTGCGGGGACCGCTGGTGCTTGGTCACATCGTCTACGGCGTCATCGCCATTCTGCTGCTCGCCTTCTATTGGCTGACGGCGGTCGGCGGACTGAAGGCGTTTCTCGTCGGGCTCCTGCCACCGCCGGCCCAGGATACCGCCTCGGAGACCGTGACGGAGATGGGCTGGCGCGTCGGCGGCTACCTGCGCGGCGTGGCGGTGGACATGGTGGTGATCGGCGTATTCAGCGGCGTCGGTTGTGCCCTGCTGGGGGTGCCCTATCCCCTGCTGTTAGGCGTCGTCGCCGGGCTGACCGAGGCCCTCCCCCTCATCGGGCCGGTGATTGGCGGGGGCATCGCCGTCCTGGTCGCGCTGGTGACGCAGGACCCCGTTAAAGCCGGCGAAGTCGCTCTACTTTATCTGGTCATTCAGCAGATCGAGAACAATACCCTGGTCCCCCTGGTGATGCAGCGCGCTGTCGGCCTCAACGCGTTCACCGTCGTCATCGCCCTCCTCACCGGCGGCGCCCTGTTGGGGATCCTCGGCGCTTTGCTGGCCGTGCCCGCCGCGGCGGTACTCCAGGTGCTTGTGCTGCGCGTCTTGGCGCCGGCCGCCCGGCGGGCGTCCGGTGCCGTTTCGTCGTCATCATGACCTCGGCGCAGGTCACACCTTGACGGCTCCGGTAGAAGGTTGCTACTGTGGGTGGCGCGTTGGCCACCGGATTGGCCCGCAGAGAAAGTGAAATGCCATGCCGGTCAACGTCGGTTTCGTCGGGTGCGGAGCGCGGGCGGTGCACGAGATGCGGGATCTGGTGCGCATGCCGAACGTCCGCATCGCGGCGCTCTGTGACCTCTCCACCGACCTCGTGCAAGCGGGGCTGGCCCACCTGAATGAGGGCCGCCCGGAAGCGGAGCAGGTGCAGGCGCCGGCCTTCACCGACGCCCGGCGGATGCTGGACTCGGTCGACCTGGACGCCGTGTACGTGGCCTTGCCGCCCTTTGCCCACGGCCCCATCGAGCATACGGTGATCGACGCCGGCAAGGCGATCATGGTCGAGAAGCCGCTGGCCGTCGAGATGGCGATCGCGCGGGAGATCGACGCGCACATCAAAGAGGCCGGCATCGTGAACGCGGTGGGCTATCAGCTCCGCTACGGGGCGATGGTGGATCAGGCCCGTGCCCTGCTGGCCTCCGTGCCCATCGGCCTCGTGATGGCGATCCGCCTGGGGAGCCTGCCCGAAAAGCTCTGGTGGCGAATTCAGGCCAGGTCCGGCGGCATGCTGATCGAGCAGCACACGCACGCCGTCGACCTGATGCGCTACCTCGCCGGTGACGTCGAGACCGTGTACGCCGCCGCCGGCACCGTGCTCTTGCGGGACGTGCCGCAACTGGACATCGACGACGTCAACGCCGCGAGCGTCACCTTTGTGAATGGGGCGGTGGGCAGCATCGTCAACACCTGCGCCGTCGCCGGTCGCTCCATGCCCAACCTGAGCAGCTACATCCATGTCGTGGCGCGCGATCTGGTCCTTGCCGTCTCGCCGCGCTCGCTGCATGTCATGCGCGCGGGTCAGGAACGCCAGGAAATGACGGCGGAGCACGACGACACGAACTTCAAGCTCAATGAGGCCTTCATCCACGCCGTCGAAACCGGCGACCGTTCCGTGATCCGCTCGCCGTACAGCGACAGCTTGCGGACGCACGCCGTGACCGTCGGTGCTGTGCAGTCAGCCCGCGAAGGCCGTCCGGTCAACGTACCAAGTCTGTGGCAAGGGTAGTGATGGCCGTGCGCACCTCTGCCCCGCCCACAGCCGCCGCCCGATGAGCGATCCCGAACGGTAATGCGCCGCTGGCTGGTCGTCCTGGTCATCGTCGTCGCGATCGTGGCGGCAGGGGTGACGGCGGCCGCGCGCCGGGACCCGTCACAGACCAACGACTTCATCGTGCTCTTTCTCGTCGAACTTCTCGCGATCATCGTGGGAGGAGTGATCGCCGGGGTCGCTCTGACGAGGCGGCGGGACCTCGCCGCGGGGGCCCTGGCGATCGGCCTCTACCTGCTTGTCGTCGCCGCGGCAGTCGGCACGGTCTTCCCGATCTGGCTGCCAAGCGACAATACGATCCTCGGCTCGGCGCTGCTGGCGGGACTGTTGGCCGCCGTGGGCACGGGGTTGGCGCTGGTTGGCGTCGGCGGCCTCCGCGGCATCCCCCAAGTAGCGCTTGCCATCGCGTGCCTCGGCGGTGGGGGCCTGGCCTTCCTCGCCGTGACGGCGGGAGGGCTAGCGTCTCCGCTCGCCCGGCTGCACCTCCCCGTCATCGTTGCCGTCCTCGTCGGCCTCGCCGCCCTGCCCGTGGCATGGCGGTACCGGCGATTGGTGACGCTGCCGCTCGCTGTGGCGGCCATCGGCGTGATCGTGACCATCGCGACGCTGGTCGCTCGTGGCGCGGGGGACTGGGCGTCCGGCTCGACCTCGATCAAGCTCTACAGCTTCCCGGTCGTGGTGCTGGCCTTCGCGTTCAGCCTCCTCATCCTGGACTCGCAACCGCGCGATCGCCCCCCCGAGTCGCCGCCGGCCTGATGCGGCCGTCCCCTCCGCCCTTCCCGGCCGTGTTCGTTTAGCGGTGGTTGGAGAACTCCACCTGCCAGCGCCACGCGCTGCCGTCCTCGGCGTGCCACCAGGCCAGGAGCGTCCCCACCTCACCGCCCGGCAGGATGACCAGGCTCCCGAGATCATCCGGCGCGGGCCAGCGGTCGTCGCGCGTCACCTTGCCTCCCTGCAGGGCTAAGCACGTCATCGGCAGTTGCGTCCCCGTACGCTGCAGTCCTTCCCCCCGCGCGATCACCCGCTCGTCGCCCTCGCGTACTGTGACCGCCAGCGTCGGCGGGGCGGCATGCACCCACAGCACCACGGTCGGCCCGATCCGCGCCCGGGCGAACAGGAGGCCGGTCGCCGCCGCCTCCGGGAACCACAACTCCCAGGTCTGCATCGCTTGCTCCGGCATCGACACGTCCTTCTCGGTCACAAGGAGCGGCGCACCGCTCGCCCGTAGCCTCCGCCCCCGTTCAGAACCCGATCACCGGCGGCAACGATCCGCAGCCCATCGGCGTCAACAGCACCTCCTGCCAGACCATCCGGTGGCCGCGCCGCAAGATGGGGGCCAGTTCGTAGGCCAAGATGCCTACCCGTTCTCGGCGTCCAGGTGCAGGAGTAGCCAGGGTGACGCCTTCAGCATTGTAGACGGCCGTGACGAGTAGGTTCTGGCGGATGGTGCCCGCCGCCCGCCGACAGATCATCGTCAACGAGGTTTGGACGGCGCCTGGTCGCCGCGACGGGTATGAGGTAGGAGAGCAAGGCGCTGTAACCTCCCGCGCTGGGCGGGTTTAATCGCAGCCTAAAAACCGCACGCCCTTGCTTGACGGGCAGCGGCGTCCGTCGCATGCTAAATCAATGGTGATTGAAGTAGTTGCCGCACCGGCGGTCCGGGATCCGGCGCCCGCGGCGGTGCGCCTCCTGGAGCTGCTCGCCGACCCGACGCGGCGGCGCCTCTCCCTCCTGCTGATGCGGGGCGAGACCGGCAACGGCCCGTGCCGAAGACACCCGCCGAAGGTCGGACTGTCCCCCTGTCCGGGTCAGGCGGACGGGAAGGAGGAAGAGGTCGTGCGCATTCTTGAACCGCCGGGGTCCCAGGCGATCATGGCCGTCGCGGCGCATCCTGACGACATCGAGAGCTGGTGCGCCGGGACGCTTGCTCGCGCCGTCGACACTGGAGCGGTTGTCCGCCTCCTGCTCGTCACGTCCGGCGACAAGGGCACAGCCGATCCGAACGCCGATCCGGCGGATGTCGCCCGCCTCCGGGCCGTGTATCCCCTGGCGCGGGACCGACTCTCTTTCCCTGAGTACGCACAGGCCGGGCTGACCCCGCACGCCGTCCGGGCAGTCTGGCTGTTTGCCAGCGCGATCGCCGACCAGTACGTCGATATCGCGGACGGCTTCGAGCGAAAGCTCGCGGCCCGGCTTGCCCATACGAGCCAGACCAGCGATGCGGCGGCGCTCCGCGTGGGCTGGCGGCAACGGGCGGCCGCCATCGGCGTCCCCGCCGGACTGGCCCTGGCCGAGGCCTTCACGGTGCTCCGGCTGGATGAGGGAGACGACAATACGAACTGACCCAGGGCTCCCCTTGGAGCGGCGCTGCTGCCCTTTCTTCCGTTTCGCGCGGGTGGCGGACGCGCGGTGAGCCTGCTCACCCTCTATGGCGCCGCGGCGGTCACGCTGATGCTCGTCGCCTACGCCCTGGAACAGCGCGCCGCCGGCTGGGTGCTCGTCTTCGCCCTGGCCTGCGTCGCTTCTTCCCTCTACGGCTGGCTTGCCGGCGCCTGGCCGTTCGGTGTGGTCGAGGCCGTCTGGGCGGGCGTCGCGTTCCGACGATGGCAACGGCGAGTCGCGGCGTGACGGGCGGCCTCCGACTCGATCCGCTCGACGAGGCGGCGCCCGAGGCCCGTGCCGCGGACACCGGGGTCGAGCCCGATGACCCGCAGCGTCGCGCCGCGCGGGTCCCGCCGGAAGGCCAGGGCACCGCCGACCAGACGGCCGCTATCTTCGATCACCAGCATGAGGGAGCGGTCCTCGGGGAAGCGGGCAACGAGGTCGGCGAAACGCCGGTCCTCGTGCGTCAAGCGCCGTGGCAACTGGGCGCCGATGACGTCGAACACCTCGGCCAGCTCGTCCAGTGAGGCGACCGGTCGAACGATCCGGCACATGTGGCGTAGCTCCTGTCGCTGCGAAGACGTGACAGCGCTCATCATGCCATCAATGCTGTCCGCTCAGTACTGGAGACGGTAACCATGCCGACGTGCCGATCAGTTGATCCGCCAGCTAGGAACCGGCGTCGGATGCACCGTACCGTGTCCTTGTTGAGACTGAGGTATCGTCCGGCGATCTGATACACGATACGCCGGCACACCAGCCGCCGCATCGGACCGAGGATGGAGCCGGCCTCCGCCTTTCGACCGATGGGCGGTCCGCGCTGCTGTCCGCTGCGGCGCCGGCCCGTCGTTAGCCGCGGGCGACGGTGGCCGGCGCCGGGGTGGCCACGTCCAGCTGCGCCGTTTCAGCATCCGCCGCGTCCGGGACAGCACTCGCCGCC
>JAICXR010000052.1 GCA_025980355.1 Chloroflexota bacterium
ATGGACGGAGCCATTGGGATTGTCGGGGAACTCCGTCGCCGGTTCGCCGTCGGCCCGGGCATAGACGAAGGGGATCTGCTGCCGCGCCACGAGCTGGGTCAGCACCTCCGGCGACTCCGTGATGAAGCGGCCCTCGCCGTGCGCCACCGGGAGGTCGACCAACTCGCCCTCGACGAAGGCGCCGGTGAAGGCGGTGCGGTCGGGGGGTGTCCGCAACCGCAGGCGCACCCAGGTGCAGCGGTAGCCCCGGTTGTTCGCGGCGAGCGCCATCGTGGGGCCGTCGCCGTAGCCGGGGACCAGCCCCGTCTCGATCAGCACCTGGGCGCCGTTGCAGATGCCGAGCACGGGCTTGCCCGCCGCGGCCTCCGCCGCGATCGTCGCCACGATGCCGTCGCGCGCCGCGATGGCGCCGGCGCGCACGCGATCCTCGTAGGACCAGCCTCCGGGCAGGACATAGCCGTCGAAGGCGGCGGTGTCCAAGGGCTCGTTCCAGCGCACGAGCTCGGCATCCAGGCCCGCCAGGCGCACCGCGCGCAGCGACTCCTCCTCGCAGTTCGTGCCCGGAAACAGCACCACGGCGACCCGACCGCTCATGCCATCGCCTCCGGCACCGCGCCGAGCCAGGCGGCGGAGAGGTCGCTGACCGCGACATCCAGCACGGCCGTCCCGCCGTGGGTCGCCGTGAGGCGATCGCCCGCCGTGTACCCGATCTCGTGACCCTCTACGCCGTGCTCCCGCCACACCCGCCGGATGGCCGGGAGCAATTCCGGCACGGCCGCCAGGACGAAGCCGCCAGCCTCGGAAAAGAGGGCGGCGTCGGCACGTTCCGCGGTGGCCGAGAGGTCCAGCTCGGCGCCCAGGCGCCCCTCGCCGCGCCCGCCGAGCAGCATCTCGCTGACACAGGCCAGGAGGCCGCCGTCGCTGATGTCGTGCGCCGCCAGCAGCAGTCGTTGCTGCGCTAATTCGATCACCGCGGCGTTGGCCCGGCGCTCGGCTTCCAGGTCCGGCGGCGGCAGTGCACCGGCTGGCGCACCCCGCACCACTTCGTAGGCGGAACCGCCGAAGCAGGCGGTGCGCGGTCCGAGGAGCAGCAAGAGGGCGCCGGGCGTCGTCACCTGCATGCCCAGCGCCTTCGTGTGGTCCTCCAACACACCGACACAGGCGATGATCGGCGAAGGGGGGATGGCCTGCCCGTTGTCGGTCTGGTTATAGAAGCTGACGTTGCCGGACACGAAGGGGACCGGCGGGCCACTCGTGCCCTGCGGCCCGAGGGCGCGGGCGGCATCGCCGATACCACGGACCGATTCGGTGAAGGCCCAGAAGGCGTGGGGGTCGCCGGGATCGCCCATGTTCAGGCAATCGGTCAGGGCGCGCGGCGTGGCGCCCGTCGCGGCGACGTTGCGCACCGCCTCCGCCACCGCCAGCATCGACCCGCGATAGGGATCCAGGCGGCAGTAGGCGGGCGCGCAGTCGGTCGTGAGCGCGACGCCCGCCGGGCAGCCGGGCAACGGCGCCAGCACACCGGCGTCGGCCTCGCCGGGTCGCAGGACGGTACAGCCCCGCACCTCCTGGTCGTAGCGGCTGTAGATCGACCATTTGGAGGCGACGCCGGGCCGGGCCAGCACGCCCAAGGCGACGTCGTCGTAGCGCGACAGCGGCGCCGGGGGGGCGACCGGCGGCGGCAAGGCGGGCGCTATCGCCGGCCGCTCGTAACGGATGCCCCGGCACACCGCGGCGAGCGGCGCGTCGCAGACGGTCTGGCCCCCCATCGTCAGCACATAGCGGTCGTCCGCCCGGGTGTGACCCACGACGGAGGCGCGCGCCCCTTCCGCCGCACCCGGGAGGTCGAACTGCCGGTTATAGACGTCTAACAGCGCCGGCGTGAAGGCCGGCGGCACGACCCAGAGCATCCGCTCTTGCGTCTCGGCGCAGGCGATCACCTCGGGTGGCAACTCCTGCATCGCCGCGTGGACGGCGTCGAGGGCGACCTCCACCCCGATGCCGGCCGCGTCGCCCATCTCCGAGGAGGTGCAGCAGAGGCCGCCCGCCCCCAGGTCCTTAAAGCCGACTGCCAGGTCTCGCCGCCGCAGTTCGGCGAAGACCGCCTCGGTCGCGCGGATAATGACGGACTTCAAGAACGGGTCGGGCACCTGCACGGCGCCCTTCTGCGCCTCCGCGTCGTCGGCGCCGAGGAGGCCGGAGGAAAAGGCCGCCCCACCGAAGCCGCTGTAGTCCGTCGCCTTCCCGACGAGGACGATGTCCCAGCCGACCGCACCCTCCGGCACGCGGCTGTGGATGATCTGGTCGGCGCGCACCAGGCCGAGGCAAACGACGTTGACCAGGCAGTTGCCGTCGTAGCCGGCGTCCCAGTATACGTCGCCAGCGATACTCGGCACGCCGACGGCGTTGCCATAGCCGGCCACTCCGGAGACCACGCCGTCCGCGATGTAGCGGACTGTCGCGGCATGCTCGCCGTGCGGGTCGCCGAAGCGCAGGGCGTCCGCCACCGCGATGACGCGGGCGCCCATGCACAGCACGTCGCGGATGATGCCGCCGATGCCGGTGGCCGCCCCCTCATAGGGCACCACCTGCGAAGGATGGTTGTGCGACTCGTGGCCGAAGACGATGCCCCAGCGCGCCCCGTCCCAGGTACAGAGCTCCACAATGCCGGCGTCTTCTTGCGGCCCCTGGATCACCCAGGGCGCGGCCGTGGGCAGCCGGCCGAGCTGGGCGCGGCTGCTCTTATAGGAACAATGCTCGCTCCACTGGCTGTTGAAGATCTGCAGCTCCGTCAGGGTCGGGTCGCGTCCGAGCAGTCGGCAGACCTCGCGCGCCTCCTCCGCCGTCAGGCTGACGCCCAACTGGCGGAGCAGCACGCCAAGGTCCCCATCGGTCCGGTTGCCCAGGCTAAGAAGTCGCATCGGTCCCCGTCAGGCGGGCCAGAATTTCGAGGTAGCGGCGGCTGGTGCGTTCCACGACCTCCGGCGGTAGTTTCGGCGGCGGCGGTTCCCGATTCCAACCCGTCCCGCTCAGATAGTCGCGCAAGGGCTGCTTGTCGAGGCTGGGGATGGCGACATCCAGCGCATAGTCCTCCCGCGCCCAGAAGCGCGACGAATCGGGCGTGAACGCTTCATCGATCCAGGTGAGCCGGCCGTCGATCCAGCCGAACTCCAGCTTCGTGTCGGCGATCAGGATGCCACGCTCGGCGGCGATGGCGCTGGCGGCGGTATAGAGGCGCAGGGTCGTCTCCCGCAGCGCCGCCGCTGTCTCGCTGCCGACCAGCTCTACCATTTCGGGATAGGTCAGCTTGCGATCGTGGCCGGTATCCTCTTTCGTCGACTGCGTGAAGATCGGTTCCGCAAACTTGGCGTTCGCACGCAGCCCGGGGGGGAAGGCGGCCCCACCGATCGTCCCGTGCGCCGAATACTCCTCCCAGGCGCTGCCGGTGAGGTAGCCCCGGGCGACGCACTCCACAGCGACACGCTCGGCCGGGCGGCAGAGCATCGTTCGCCCCCTCAGCACATCGGCGTAGGCGCGCGCAGTGGCCGGAAAAGCGTCGACCTCGGTCGTTACCAGATGGTTGGGGGCCAGCGAACGCAGCGCGTCGAACCAGAAGGCCGATAGCTCCGTCAGCACCCGCCCTTTTTCGGGGATGGGCGCCTCCTGGACCACGTCGAAGGCGGAGACCCGGTCCGTCGCGACCAGGAGGAGAAACCCGTCGCAGCGATAGACGTCGCGCACCTTTCCCCGCGCCACGAGCGGCAGCCCCGGCAAGTTCGTGCGCAGAATGGGCGCTCCGTGTTCGGCCATGCTGACGTCCTGTGCCTCCTGCATTCGCACGCTGGCACGCTGTGTGCCATACCGTAGCATATGGAATACTACCGGCAATCGGCGTCGGCATGCGTGCCGGCGGTCCAGATCCGGCGGAGGAGCGCATGCTACGCCTGTGTACGGCCGTCATAGCGGCCGCGTGTCTGGCGCTGGTCTGGGTAGTTCGGTCACCGAGCTTCAATGCGAGCCTCTCGTCGCCGGTGCTGGTACGCTCGCTGACCAGCGACTATCTCGCGTTGGACGCCACCTACGGCGATATCACGAACCCGTACACCATCGATTCGGCCCTCCACCTGCAAGACACGGCGCCGTCGTTCGGCTTCACGAACCGAGGGCCCCACCTGGCGATCGTCCGGGCGAGCGATGGCGTCCGCTATGCGCAGCAAGCGGCGGCGGCGGTGACCGCCCTCGGCGCGACGGCGGAACTGGTGCCGATCCGCCGGGAACTGCTCCAGTGTTACCAGGAGGTCGAACACGCCTGGCGCATGGAACGGTATGTGGAGCAGGCGCTGGGGCCGGACCAGGCCGCGGAAACCGTTCGTCCGCAGGACAGCACGCCGTCCACCCGGTCGGCCGCCAACGCCAGTGTGGCGGCCATCCGCCAGGCGCGTTCCCTCCACGATCAGGCGATGGCGGCCATCGCGGTGCTCAGCGGGAAGACGCCGTCGAGTCCGGTGCTGGACTCGGCCGGTGGGACGCTTCCGCGCAGTTCTTTCGGCGCTGCCTACCGTCCCTAACGTCCACCCGGGTGCGTCCCGAGGCAAGTGAAGACAGGAGGGGAAGTTTGGAAACGGCGCAGACACCACCGGCGGCGACAACGAGCCTCCTGGACGTCTTACGCGGCACCGCCGGTACGCTCCAGGCGGCCTCCGGCGCCGATATCGTCGCCATCTATCTGTTCGACGCCGCGACGCGGCAGTACTATGCACCGGTGGCGCTGGGCATCCCCGAAAGCGACCTCACCGGCTCCTTAGCGGATATGCAAGACCAGTTGGCACGCTACGACGCCGACCGAAGCGAGGGTAAGGCGCCGCAGCAGGTGCGCCCGGCCGATTACGGTCCCACCGTCTGGCTGACCGTCAGCCAGCAGCCGTTGGTCGTGACCAACGCTCAGGCGGAGCTCAGTACGAGCTTCGTGCGCCGCCTGAAGATCCGTTCCGTCGTGGGCCTGCCCCTGCTTTCCGGAAGCTCGCTGCTTGGCATCGTCTACCTGGACTACCTGCAGAAGCCGGAGAGCGACCACTCGGAAGCCTTCCGGCCGGCGACGGATGATGCGCTCGCTCGCTTGCAAGAGGAGGTCGCGGCTGCTGCACGCGCAATCGAGCAGGCGCGCGACGCGGAGGAGCGGGCAGCTTTCATAGCAAGCAGCCATCTCGCCACCCGGTTGACCGCCGGGGCGCTCGGTGGCGGCGCGGCGATGGGGAGCCTGCACCGGGAGCTGGGCGACGCGCTCAGCCATCTGCTGGACGTGACACGATTCGATGCCGCCCTCATTTACCAGGCACCCGCGCCCGGGCGGCTGGAACTCGTTGCTCAGCGGGGCCTCCCGGACGCCCCGGCCCGGATCACCAGGGGCGAAGCGGGCGGCGAGGACGGTTGGCCGGTGGACTGGGATCCCCAGAATGACGCTCAGCTCGGCCGGGCCATCAGCGCCGGCGGGTTCTCGGCGACCGTTTCCCTTCCTTTGCAGATTGCAACGCAGCCGCCGGCCCGCAGTTCGCCGGGAGCGCCCCCCACCACCGTTGGCTCGTTGGTGATGCTCAGCCGCGATCGTCTCGCCTCCCAGCGGGTCACTCCGGCCACGCACTTGCTCCTGCAATCGGCCGCCGAACTGATCGCCGGCGCCCTCGCCGGTGAGAAGCTCTTTCTTTCGCTTGAGCATGCGAACCGCGTGTTCGGCGCGCTGAGCCGGCTGAGCGGCGCCATACTCCAGCCGGGGGCCACGCGCCAACAGGTGCTGGACGCCGTCGTCCGTCACCTGATCGACCCCGACATCCCCGAGTTTGCCTTCCAGTTCGCCACGGTCTTCCTCCTCGCCGCCCCCCGGCCGGCGGACCCGCCAATGACCCTCCGGGTGCAGATGGCGGCGGGCGCGACCGCCGACGGGCGCATCGCGGCCATCCCCCCGAACACGCCGGCCGCATCGGGAACGGGGCCGATTCGGGTACCTGGTTGGGTCCAGATCCCCGATCGCGCCCTCGCACCGGACGATATCCTGGCCTACGTCGCCCAGCAGCGCCATAGTGTCATCGTCGGGCCCGTGGCCGAGGGGGGAAGCGACCGCGGTGATCCCGAAGGTCTCGTCAACGGGTACCCCCCGGAACAGTTGGCGCGGCGCGAGATTCAGGCGATAGGAGCCGACGGGACCGTCGTCGCCGTGGCGCCCGCCGTCCTCGTGGGCAGTCATGATGCCGGCGTCGAACAGCATGTCGCGGCACCCGACCACCCGTTCACTCTGGCCGCGGACATCTTCGAAGCGTATCGACACGGTGATCTGCTTCGCGTCTTCATCCCGTTCGGCCTGTCCGTAGCGGACCGAGCGAGTGGGGTCCTGGAGGTCGGCTACCACCGCTCGCAACGCCGATCAATCGAACGGACGCAGGTAGAGTCGCTCCGCGCGACGGCCGCGCAGATCGCCGTCGGCGTGGAAACGGCGCGCCTCTACGAAGAGACCAGGCTCCACGCCGAACAACTGGAGATCATCGCCGACGTCAGTAAGGCCATGGCGTCCTCACTGGACCTTGACCAGACGTTGCATATCGTCGCCCGGTGTCTGGAGCGCTCCGTCAGCGCCTCCTTTTGCCAGATCGCCCTCTATGAGGAGGACGGCTCCGCCTGGTACGGCGCCGCCGCGACGGAGGACGAAGCGCTCTGGCGGCGACAACGGGGCGAGCGGGGGGAAGGCTCGTTCTTCTTCGACCTTCTGGAGACCCGGACGCCGATGGCGATCCCGGATGTCCAGGGCCATGCCGCCGTGAACTCGTATTACGCCCGCCTCTTTGGCATCCGCTCGTTGGTCGCCTTGCCGCTGATCGCTCGCGGCCACCCGATCGGCGTCGCCGTGCTCGCCCAGCGGGATGGCCGGCCCGCCTTCGGGGCCGAGGAGGTGCAGCGCGTCGAGGGGCTTTCCCACCAGGCAGCGATCGCCATCCAGAACGCCCGGATGTACGCTTCGGCCGAGGAAGACCCGCACATCCAGCGGGACGTGGTGCTCGTCGGCTTCGGCGAATGGGGGTACAAGGCGTACGAACACTTGCTCACCCTCAAACAGTTCTTCAACTTCAAGATCCACGTGGTGGAGCGGGACACCCCCGGCCGGCGCCAGGCCCTGGAAAGCGCGGTGCGGGACGTCGTCAAGCACGGCGACGCGATCTATTGGGACAGTGCCGACCTATCGGCCCGCGCCAAACTACGCCGTGTCCTGGAATCGAGCTGTTATGTCATCACCTATATCGCCACTCCGGCCCCTACCCATCTCGCCGTCCTGGCCCAGTATTACGACCTCAGCAATGTCGTCGTGATCGAGAAGCCGCTGGGAGCGCCGGCCGAGGCCTACCGCGAATTCCTAGATTCGGTGGAAGCCGGCGTGCAGATCGTCGCGGCCGATCATTATTACTTCAAGCTGGAGGTGCGACTGCTCCACCTGCTGCTGACCGAGGAGCGCACCCTCAAGTCCTTCCTGGACGACGTGGAGGAGATCGAGATCGAGCTGGTGGAGGAGCGCCCCCTCGGCGGTGCCGCCGCCGACATCGGGATTATCGAAGACATGCTGCCCCACGCCTTCGCTATCGTCTCCCTCTTCACGCCCATCGACCGCCTCCAGTTCGACGCCCACTCGCCCGTGGCGATCGCCCGGCAGGAACCGCTGGAGGGACCGCGCGAAACCTATGCCCGGATCTGCGCCACCTTCCCGCACCGGAACCGAACGGTGCGCCTGACCGTGGACGTCGGGAAGGGCGTCGAGAACGCCAAATGGATCAAGCTGATCGGAGAGCGACGCCTCGGCGGACGGCCCGCCTTCTACAAGTTCGATTTCGCGGCTGGCCAGGCCATCGACGGCACGCAGACGAACCTCCACGCCGCCACCCGCGCCATACGCCAGCCCGGCGTCCCGGATAACGCGCACCTGACGATGCTGCGCCACGTCATCGAGAAGCGCTATCCGGCGGTCGGCATCCTGGCTATCCGCGAAGCGATGCGCTCGAACCAGCGCATCAGCGAACTGGCCGACCTGGCCACGGAGCTGCTCAGCAAGGGTCAGTGGACGACCTACCGCCAGGGCCAGCGTCCGCAGCTCCCGGGGCAAGAGCTCACCCGCCTGCCGGGCGACGCCGGCAAAGCAGGGACGGCGGAGCGGCGGGTAGGGTAAGGGGACATCGGGCCGCTACCGCTTCGGTCGGTTCGGCAGTCCCTTGGCGCGGCGCAGGATCGCATTGCCGACCATCACGCCCATGCCTTTGCCATGTTGGGGCATGCGTTGGCGCTCCGCGTCCTGACGCCGCTGCCGCCGCTCGGCGCGCGTCAGTTCCTCCCCGCGCTCGCCCTCTGCCCGTTCCTGCGTCTCCATCGCTCCTCGCCCCTGTCGTCGCCGGGTGCCGACCGTCACTATACCCAGCAACGAACGTGGGCACGGGAAGTATCCCGTGCCCACGTCGTACGCCTGCTACGCTCGATTAGGCAGGCAGGTAGAAGAGCACGACCTGGCCGCCGCTCAAGACGTTGACGCCGACTACCTGGCCGATGGTGACCGGCACGGTGTTGTTGTTGAGGAAATTGCTGAGCGATATCGTGTTGCCGCTCAACACGTCGTTCACCGTCACGTTGTTGAGGAAGTCCTGAAGTACGCCGATCTGCACGTGGTTTTCGTTCAGCGCGTTGTTGAGCGCGTTGACATTGTTCCCGTTCAGCACGTCGTTCACGTTCACCAACTGGATGTTCGACCCGTTGAGCGAGCCGTTCAGGTTGTTGGTGAGCACGTTCAGGTTGCCGATCTGGGCGTTGATGTTGTTCAGCGCCGAGATCAGGTTGCCGAAGTTGGCCTGCTGGGCAGTCTGCGTCACCGGCGGTGCGGCCGAGGCGATGGCCGGCATTGCCGCCCCGCCCAGCACCATCGCCCCGCTCAGGAATGCCCCGGCGATATACTGCTTGGTCCCTCGCAACACGAGTTCTTTCCCTTCTCTCTGGCCGCACCAGGCGGCCAACTCAACGCCGGTCCGACTACCGTGTCCGGACCCGGTCACCCGGAAACCATCGCAGGATGCGGGCCAACATTGACGAGAGGCCGGCGAAGGAAGCGAAATTTGCGTCCCGGCGAACCGGCTTGCCCTGCCCGCCCGGACGGAGAAATCCGGCTGTGCTACACTGCCAACGGACCCACACCACCGGCTTCAGAGCGGTTCGCAACGACGGCATAATGAGATATTGAGATATATGGGCGAGGATCATGGCTGACGCGCAACACGAATTCGGGCTCGCGACACGATTGGATGCCGACGCCCTGGGCGAGCCGGGCAAACGAACGTTCCGCTTGCTTGTTCGCTCCGGCAGTTCGTCGGCCTTGATCTGGATCGAAAAGCAAGAGCTCATCGCCCTGGCCGTGGCCTTGGAGCAAGTGCTCGAGCAGGTGGCGCCGGAACAGGTCGCGCAGGCGGAGATGGCGCCCCGTTCCGGCCCCGTGCAAGACTTTCCGCTCAATCCGACGCTCGAATTTCGGGTCGGCCAGTTGCAGTTAGGCCACGACGGCAGCAACGAGCAGTTCCAGTTGATGGCTAGCGACGTCGAACAATTGGAAAAAGGGCAGACCACACCGACGCTCTCCGTCCGCATGCACTACGGTATGGCGAGCGCCCTCTGCCAGCAAATCGCCGCGCTCGCGGCGTCGGGGCGCCCGCTCTGCCCCCTCTGCGGGCAGCCGATGGGGCCGGAGCCGCACAGTTGCCCCCTCTCCAACGGCCATATCCACTGAAAAGGACGGTATATCGTGGCGTCGCCGGCGACGGGCCCAGCAACCCCCGACCGTGAAGTGCTGTCGCGCGACGTCCTGATCGACGGTCAACGCATCCACTACGAGCAGGCCGGCATGGGCTGCCCCGTCCTCCTGGTCCACGGGATCGCCGCTTCGCTGGTGGACTGGCGCTGGAACATCCCGGCGCTCGCCGAACACTTCGCCGTCACGGCGGTCGACCTACCGGGGTTCGGGGAAAGTGACATTCCCCGCCGCGGCTTTGCCCTGGCCGATGCGATGCCCTTTCTCGACGCCTTCCTGGACGCGCTCCAGATCGAGACGGTTCGCCTGGTGGGGAACTCTATGGGCGGTCTGATCTGCGCCCACTATGCCATCCGCCGCCCGGCACGCGTCGAACGGCTGCTGATGATCGATCCGGCGGGTCTGGCGCGCGACATCTCCATCCATTTGCGCCTGCTCTCCGTGCCACTGCTCGGGGAATGGGCGCTGCGGCCGAATCCCAACATCGGCAAGGTTGCCGCGCGCGGCCTCTTTTACGACCCAAGCCGTGCCCCGGCGGCCTGGATCGCCGATAAGGCCCGCGACCGCGGGCCGCGGGCGCGCGACTTCCTGCTGCAATCGTTGCGCAGTGGCACGAACATCTTCGGCCTGCGCCAGGAAATCCTGATGCTCGATGGCCTGCGCCGGCTCGATATCCCCACCTTCGTCATGTGGGGCGAACACGACCACGTGGTGCCCGTCCGGCACCTCGCGCTGGTGAAAGCCCACTTGGAGAACGCCCGGGTCCATGTCTTCCCCACCGCCGGCCACGTGCCGATGGTGGAACGCCCGGAGGAGTTCAACCGGCTGGCGATAGAGTTCCTGTCCGGCTAAATGTCCCCGTAGCCGACGCCGCGCAGCCAGGCACGCGCGATCACGGCGTGGCCCGGCGCGTTGGGGTGCACGCGATCACTCGCCCAGTAGGCCGCCGGCTGCCCCCGCAGCGCCTCGTCGAAGGCCGCCTGCGTCGGGATCAGGATGGCATCGAAGTCCCGCGCGAGGCGGTGAACGACCGGTAGGTAGCGGTCGATTATCGCCCGGAAGGGATCAGCACGGTTGCTCTCGATGATGTAGGGCTCCATGAGGACTAGACGAGCGCGCGTCGCCTCCCGCGTACGGCGCAGCAATCGCTCGTAGGTGGCGGCGTATTCGTCGAGCAGCACGGCGTGCTCCGGACGCCCCTGGACCTGCCGCCACACGTCATTGATGCCGATCTTGATCGACAGCCAGTCGGGTTGCATCCGAACGACATCCTCTTCCCAGCGCCCATCAAGGTCGCGGATGGTGTTGCCGCCGATCCCCTGGTTAACGATGTCGAGGCCGAGTTCTGGATAGCGGGCGACCAAAAAGGCCCGCGCCAGGTGGACATAGCCACTGCCATAGGGCGCCGCCTCCTTCCGACGCCCGGCGTCGGTGATGCTGTCGCCGATGAACAGGAGACGTTGCCCGGGTTGGAAGACCAGCGTGCCCACGAGTTCCCTGAGTCCTTTCCCACCCTCACCCCGCCTTCTCCGGTGCGCGGGCGAGAGTACGAGGGCCCTCACCCTGCCCTCTCCCCCGGGGAGAGGGTGGCGCGGCAGCGCCGGGTGAGGGCATTTGACTAGCCCATAATACTCGCCGTGAATTCGCTCAGCGACTCCTGGCCGGCGACCCGGATGCGGGTCAACTGGTCCGGCATCGCGCTGGATTGGACCGCGCCGGCGACCTTGGGGTCGAGCAAGCCGCCGACGTAGCCGTCCTGCGCCACCAGCCGGAGCAGGCGTTGCTGCGCCGCCACCGTGCCGCTACGAAAGGGCTCGCCGGACGGATAACAAATGAACTGCGGTGCCTGTCCCAGGTGTTGGCCGAGCGCCTGGCGCGATTCGAGCAGTTCATGCTGCTCCTCCGCTTCCGACAGGGTGCCGAGGTCGCGGTGGAGCACGGTATGCGACTGGATCGACATGCCTTCGGCCGCCAGGCTCGTGATCTCCGGCCAGGTCATGTACTGCAACTGCCCGCCGGTGCTGCCGACGAGCCCGGTGATGATATTAAAGGTCCCTACCATCCGCCGTTGCAAGAGCGCCGGCGCCGCGTACTGCGCATTGTCCGCGTAGCCATCGTCGAAGCTGAGGATGATCGGGTGGGGCGGCAGCGTGTAGCCGTCGTACAGGGCAGCCATCAGCTCGGGCAGCGTGATCGTCTGGTATCCGTGGGCCTGCAGCCAGTCCAACTGGGCGGCAAAGTCCTCGGGGGTGACGGTCAGGTCGACCAACAAGCGGTAGTCGTAGTCGCCCATCTGAGGCGTTCGCTTGGGCGCCGGCGCGACGTGGTGGTACATCATAATCGGCACGCGCAGGCGGCGCACCGCCGGATGACTGGGCACGAGCACCGGCCCCTGCACGTCCGCCGGGCCGCCGTCGACGACCTTCCACTGGCCGCCGTCCTGGGCCAACACGATGGGCTGTTGATCCGTCAGGTCGGAGGGGGGGACGGCGTAGGGCGCCTTCGCGTTCAATGTCAGCGTCGCCGCCACCCGGACCGCCAGCATCGCTTGTGGCACGAAACGCACGTCATCCCAGGCCGGCAAGGGCTGGGGATCGCCGACGCCGACCGTGGCGATGGCCAACACGCCGCCCGGCGCGAACCTCGCGGCAAGGAAGCGGGCAAACGCCTGCTC
>JAICXR010000120.1 GCA_025980355.1 Chloroflexota bacterium
GCTGTTATGCGGGTACCAGTGGAAATCCACCGTGGAGTTATCGATCACGACGCGGCCCTTGTTGCCGCCCACCTCGGTCCGCTCGATGCTGTGGCGGTCGGGGCCGTGCATGTCGTAACTGCCGGTGAGGTGACCCAGCGCGCCCGAGGCGAACTGCATATTGATGCTGGCGTTGCTCCAGATCTTCCGTCCCGGCCCTTTGAGGAAGAAGGCCTGGACGCGGGCAACGTCGCCCGCCAGGTGGCGCATGACGTCCACGGAGTGAGAGTGCAGGGCGCGCAAGTGGAAGTACTGCGGGTCGTCCCGTCGATTGGCAATCCAGAGGTTCATATTGACGAACAGCACCTCGCCCAACTCGCCGGAGGTGATCTTCTCTTTCGCCAGCTTGGTCGCCGGCGTGAAGCGGTGGTTGAGGTCCACCGCCAGGCAGACGCCGCGCCGCCGGGCCTCTGCCACGATCTCTTTTGCCTGGCCCAGGTCGTTAGAAATGGGCTTCTCCACCAGGACGTGCTTGCCGGCCGCCAGCGCCTGCATCGCCGGCTTGTGGTGGTCGGAACCGTTTTCCACGCCGGCCGTGGCGACGGAGACCATATCCAGTGGCTCGCTGCGCAACAGGTCGTCCACATCGTAGTAGGCCGTGACGCCGAACTCTTTCGCCGCGGCGTCGGCGCGGGCACGGTCGATGTCGCAGACCGCCCGCAAGTCCGCCAGTGGGTTCGCCTTGTAGACGCGCCCGTGCGTCTTGCCGATGCTGCCAAGGCCGATAATCGCCGTCCGTATCGCCATCGTGCTCTCCTCGCCGCCGGCGCACTCCCGCCAGCGCCACGAGGCTACTGATCAGGGGGCGGCGTGTCAAGGAGGCTTCCCGTGTTTTCAACGGCGTTCCTCCTCCCTGCGCAGGGGAGGAGGTCAGCACCCAGAGGGTTCCCGGAGGCCCCCACGCTCTGTGCTTAACTCCGTACAATGACAGGAGGCAACGGCCGTCGAGGAGAGCTATGCAGCACGCAGAACTGATATCGGCGCTCGAGCGCATCGTCGGCAAGCAGGGCGTGGTGTCGCGGTCGGACGAGCTGCTGGTCTACGAGTACGACGGCTCCCTGGATACCCATCTGCCGGCCGTCGTCGTCTTCCCGGAGACGACCGCCCAGGTTGCCGAGATTGTGAAGCTCGCCAATCTGGCCGGCTTGCCGGTCGTGCCCCGGGGGGCCGGCACCGGCCTCTCCGGCGGGGCGGTCGCCGCCTGCGGGGGGATCGTGGTCACGACGACATGGATGAACCGCGTGCTGTCCGTCGACTACGCCAACCGGCGGGCGGTGGTGCAGCCGGGCGTCATCAACTACGAGCTGACCCATCGCACGGAGCCGCAAGGCTACTTCTACGCGCCGGACCCATCGAGCCAGAAGGTCTGCACCATCGGCGGGAACGTGGCGGAGAATTCCGGCGGGCCGCACTGCCTCTCCTACGGCGCGACGACCAACCATATCCTCGACCTCGAGTTGGTGTTGCCGTCCGGCGAGGTCATCCACACCGCCGCGGACGAGGGGGAGCAGCAGGGCTTCGACCTGACCGGCGCCGTCGTCGGCTCCGAGGGCACCTTCGGCATCGCCACCCAGATCACCGTCAAGCTTACCCGGCTGCCGGAGGACATCCGCGTGCTCATGGCGATCTTCGGCTCCATCGATGAGGCGTCGAACACGGTCTCCGCGATCATCGGCGCCGGTATCGTGCCGGCGGCGCTGGAGATGATGGACGGCCTCTGCTGCAAAGCGGTCGAGGCGGCGTACCACGCCGGCTATCCGCCGGACGCCGGCGCGGTGCTGCTGGTGGAGCTGGACGGCCTGCGCGAGTCGGTGGCGGAACTGGACGCCCGCATCCAGACGATCTGCCGCCAGCAGGGGGCGCGGGAGGTGCGTAGCGCCAGCACCGCCGCGGAACGGGCGGCGCTCTGGGCCGGGCGCAAGGGCGCGCTGGGCGCCCTGGGGCGGCTGGCGCCGAACTACTACATCCAGGACGGCGTGGTGCCGCGTACCAAGCTGCCGGAGACGCTGCGCTTCGTCGAGGAGGTCGCCCGCGACATCGCCTTGCCGATCGCCAACGTCTTCCACGCCGGTGACGGCAACCTGCATCCCAATATCCTCTTCGACCGCCGCGACGTCTCCAGCGTCGAACGCACGCTTCGCGGCGGCATGGAGATCCTGCGCCACTGTGTCGACCAGGGCGGCGTGGTCTCCGGCGAACACGGCATCGGCCTGGAGAAGCGCGACCACATCAGCTACCTCTTCACCACGGAGGACCTGGCGGCGATGGCGCGTCTGAAGCAGTGTTTCAATCCCCGGGCGCTGTTCAATCCGGACAAGATCTTCCCGCCGTTGCGCGGCTGCGGCGAGGTGCGCGACCAGCGGGTCGCCGCCCGACTGGCCAAAGAGGGCATCTATGCCTGCTGACGTGGCCGGCCCGGCGGCCAGCCTGCACTTCGACTGCCCCGCGCTCCGGGGCTCCGCGTGTGTCTCCTACGCCGTCCAGGGCCGCATGCCCGCGCTCGTGCTGCTGCCGCACACCGAACAGATGGCCGCGGCGGCGCTCGCCGTCTGCGACGCCCACGGTCTGGCCGTCACGCCCTGGGGGGGCGGCGCCTTACAAGCGGTGGGCAACACGCCGGCTCGCCTGGATGTCGTCCTCAGTCTGGAATACCTGAACCGGGTCGTCAGCTACGAACCGGGCGACCTCACGATCGCCGTGCAGGCCGGCGTTACCTTGACCAAACTGCTGGACATGCTCGGCGCCCACGGCCAGATGCTCCCCTTCGACGTCCCGGCATCGCCGCACGCCACCATCGGCGGCGCCATCGCCACAAATCTGGCGGGGCCCCGCCGCTTCGGTCCCGGCAGCTTCCGGGACTTGCTGATCGGCCTGACCGTGGCCGCGCCGGACGGCACGATCAGCAAGGCGGGCGGCATGGTGGTGAAGAACGTCTCCGGCTACGACATGATGAAGCTGCACCTGGGCGCCCTCGGCACGCTCGGTCTGCTGCTGCGCCTGAACTTCAAGGTGCTGACGCGGCCGGCCTTCGACGGCACGGCGGTGATCGCCGGGGACCGGGGGAGCTTGCTGGAGCTCGCCGCCACGCTCGCCAATTCCCAGCTCATGCTGGACAGCCTGGAACTGTTCGGTCCGGGGGCGCCGTCGGCCGAGGAGAGCGACTGGCGACTGGCCGCACGCTTCACCGGCTCCGAACAGGGCGTCGCCCGCAAGCGCGGCGACCTTGCCGCCTTCTGTGCCGCCGCCGGCCTGGTTCCCGTCTGGACCGACGGCCCGTCCATGGTCGCCGCCTGGCAACGCTGCGCCGACTTCCTGGCGCCGGGCACGGCGGCGGACGATGAAGCCTTGCTCCGCCTGTCCGCCCCGCCGGCCCAGCTCGGGCCGACCATCGACCGTATCGAAACGGCGACGCGAGAAACACCTGTGAAGGTTCGCCTGGTCGCCCACGCCGGCAACGGCGTCGTCTTCGCCCGGCTGCGCGGGTCGCGCCTGGCTACGCTGCTGCCGTCGCTGCTGGCGGCGCTCGGGACGGAGGGGAGCACCGGAGTGCTGCTCGCCGCGCCGCCGGACGTCAAGCGGGGCATGGACGTCTGGGGGCCATTGCCGGACAGCTTCCCCTTGATGCAACGGATCAAGGCGGAGTTCGATCCCCGGAACACGCTCAATCCCGGTCGCTTCCTGGGCCATTTGTAGTGCGGTCCGGCTCAGCGGGTATGCTCTGATCGCCGTCAACATAAAAGGACAATAACGGGGAATGGCTACGCTCGCTCCGCCTTCCGCCTTGCGCGGGTTCAGTGGACCGGACACGCCGCCGGACGACATCATCGCCCGCTGCGTGCAGTGCGGCTTCTGCCTGCCGACCTGCCCGACCTACCGGCTGACCTATAACGAGGCGTCGTCGCCGCGGGGGCGCATCCACCTGATGCGCTCGGTGGCGAACGGCCGGCTGGGGCTGGATGCCGGCGTGTTCCGCGACCAGATGTACCAGTGCCTCAACTGCCGCGCCTGCGAGGCCGTCTGCCCCTCCGGCGTGGCCTACGGTCAACTGGTCGAACCGGCGCGGGCCCAGATCGAGCGCCACCTGCCCCGTCCCGCCTGGGAGCGCCTGCTGCGCCTCATCGTTTTCGGACACCTGTTCGGCGACATGCGCCTCTTCCGCCTCTTCTCCCTGGCGACCGCGGTCTACCAGAAGAGCGGCCTACGCGCGCTCGCCCGCGCCAGCGGGGTCCTGAAACTCCTCCGTCTGGAAGACCAAGAGGGGCTCCTGCCGGAGGTCCCGCTCAACGCCGTCGTACCGGTCGGTCAGCGCTGGCTACCGCCCGATGGGAACGTGCGTCACCGGGTCGGGCTGTTCACCGGCTGCGTCATGAGCACGGCCTTCGCCGGCACCGACCGCGCCACCGTCCGCGTCCTCGCCCGCAACGGCTGCGAGGTGATCGCCGCCGCCGGCCAGGGCTGCTGCGGCGCGCTCGCCATCCATGCCGGGGAGCCGGACATCGGACGCGTCTGCGCCCAGCGCAACATCGCCGCCTTCGAGGAGCAGGGACTGGACGCGATCATCATCAACTCCGCCGGGTGCGGCGCGGCGCTCAAGGAGTACCCGCACCTCTTCCACGACGACCCGGAGTGGGAGGCGCGCGCCGTCCGCTTTTCCGGCGCCGTCAAGGACGCCAGCGAGTACCTCGATCAGATCGACCTGACGCCGCCCGGGCCGTTGCCGAAGACGGTGACCTATCAGGAGCCGTGCCACCTCGCCCACGCCCAACGCATCACCGCCGCGCCCCGCCGCCTGATGGCCGCCATCCCCGGGCTGCGACTGGTGGAGATGGAGGATTCCAGCCTGTGCTGCGGCAGCGCCGGCATCTATAACGTCACCAATCCCGACTTCTCGCAGCGGCTGCAGGAGCGCAAGATCGACAACGCCCTGGCCACCGGCGCCGGCACGATCGTCTCCGCCAACCCCGGCTGCATCATGCAGGTGGCGAGCGGCCTGCGCCGGCGCGGCGCGGCGGTGCGGGTCCAGCACCTCATGGACCTCCTGGATGAGGCCTACGGCAGCGTATGAACGGACAGCCGGTCAGTCGCCTGGAGACCCTGCTGCGGAGCGGCACCTTCACCGTCACCGGCGAGATCGCCCCGCCGAAGGCCGCCAGCCGTGAGTTGGTGGAGCGGGCCGCCCGCCACCTTGGCAAGGCGGTCGACGCGATCAACGTGACCGATAACCAGCGCGGCCTCGCCCGGATGTCCAGCCTTGGCGCCGGCGTCAGCCTGGAACAGGCGGGGTACGAGGCGGTGGTGCAGATCACCGGCCAGCATCGCAATCGGGTGGCCTTGCAGGCGGACGTGCTCTCGATGGCGGCGCTCGGCATCCGCAATATCGTGGCGATGACCGGGGATTCCCCCAAGCTCGGCGACCACGTCGACGCCAAACACGTACTCGACCTCAACTCCTTCAAGCTGCTCCGCACCCTGCGCACGTTGCGCGACGAGGGAACCTTCACCTCCGGCACGCCCTTGCGCGAGCCGCCACGGATCTTTATCGGCGCCGTCGCCAATCCGAACATCGAGCAGGCCAGCCGCACCGAAACCAAGATCGAGGCCGGCGCCGAGTTCATCCAGACCCAACCGATCTTCGACCTCGGCCTGTTCCGGCAGTGGATCGCCCAGGCGCGGGAACTCGGCCTGCCGCAACGCGCCTACCTCCTGGCCGGCATCATGCTGGTGCGCTCGGCGGAGTCGGCGATCTACATGCGCGACAACATCAAAGGCGTGGGGATGACGGAGGCGGTCATCCAACGGCTCGCCGCCGCCGCCGACCCGGCGGCCGAGGGCTTGCGCCTAGCCGTCGACACCATCCGCGCCGTGCGCGACGAGCCGGGGGTGGCGGGCGTCCACCTCATGTCGATCAGCTGGAGCCGGGCCATCCCCCAGGTGGTGGCGGCGGCCGGCCTGCTGCCGCGGCCGACCGTCTGCAAGCCCGACCTGCCGCCGCTGCCCCGCCGTTTGCGCAAGGAGAGCCTCGACGAGGAGTGACGGCGTGGCCGCCGGGACGCCGCCAAAGAATAATTTGCAATTGAAAAGCAACCGTGGTATACTCACCGCGAGGTAGTAGAGCCGAGTCAAACCGTACCCCGTCCCCGTAGAGAGAACCTCCCCCTCCTCCGGCCTAGGGCAGCGTAGACAAGTCTCCAAGCCATACGTTGTTGATCCAATCTGGAGGTTTCCCCGACATGGCATACGCGGACAAGACACTCACATGTCGTGAGTGCGGGCGCGACTTTTCCTTTACTGCAAGCGAGCAAGAGTTCTACGCCTCGCGCGGACTGCAGAACGAACCGGGGCGCTGCCCGGAGTGCCGCGCCGCCCGCAAGGCGGCCGGCGGTGGCCGCTCCGGCGGCGGTTCCTATAGCGACCATAGCGGCGGGTCGTCCTATGGTGGCGGAAGCAGCCGTGGCTCCTACGGCAGTGGCGGGGGCGGCGGTTCCTACGGCGGCAGTGGCGGCTACGGCTCGCGCGAGCCGCGCCAGATGTACACCGCCGTGTGCTCCTCCTGCGGCGGCGAGGCCCAGGTGCCCTTCCAGCCGACCAGCGGCAAGCCGGTCTACTGCCGCGACTGCTTCGCCAAGCAGCGCGCCTCGCGCTACTAGTCCTCGAGCGGGCGCACCTCGCGCCCGCTCAACAAGGCCGCATGGCCCAGGCAGGCAGTGGGGAGACCCGCCTGAGCCATGCGGCCTACTCGGTTAAGAAGCGTCAGGTCTGCGGGTTCGCCTTCATGAAGGCGTCCATTTGCTGGGTGATGCTTTGTCCGGCGGTGGCGGCAGACGTCTTGTTCGCGATGAGCTGGCCGACCTCTTTGCTGATGATCGAGTTGAGATCCGCCTCGTTGATGCAATACATCCGGAAGAAGGTGTCCTTGCCGTTCGGCACGAGGGCGCCGGGCACGTCCGGCGTCGTCAGATTCGGGATCTTCTTCACCTCTTCCAGGAAGACCTCCTTCGCCCCGGGATCATAGGGGACGCCGGTGGTGGTCTTCGCGTCCACCTGCTGACCGAGCGGACTGCTCGCCCATTCGATCCAGGACCAGGCGGCGTCGATTTGCGCGGCCCCTTTCGGCAGTGCCAGGCCGGCGATGCTGGCGTCGTTGGCGTAGGTCACTTCCTTGGGATAGGGGGCGAGGCCCCATTTGAAGTCCTTGATCTGGCGATAGAGGTTGATGCCGGTGGTCCAGCGCGTATTCATCGACAGCCGGCCCTGGATGAAGGCGTCGTCGGTGTTGGCGCCCAATTCCTTGCTGACCCCGGCGGCGGGGACGATGCCGTATTTCACCCGCTGGTCCTGGACGAACTGCAGCGCTTTGATCGCCTCCGGCGTGTCGTAGAAGGCCTTGGTCGGGGCGATGACGTCGTCGGTTTCCTTGCCGCCGGCGGAATTGAGCCAGAGCCGCGTCAAGGTGCCGTCACTGAGCGGCACCACCGTCATCTTGCCCGCGCTGTCCTTCTTGAGCAGTTTCTTGGCGGCTTCTACCATGTCGTTCCAGGTCCAGTTGCCGGCCTTCCACTGGTCGTAGGGCGAGGTGATCCCGGCCTGCTGGAAGTGGTCGGCGTTATAGAAGAAGAGGTTCGGCGCCTCGCCGCCGGGGATGCTGACGCCCGGCAAGCCGATGACCTTGCCCTTGTAGCTGAGCACGGCCATGGAGATCTTGTCGTACTGGTCCATCTTCAGCAGTTTGGAAGCCGCGACCCGGCTATCCAATGTCGTGACGGCGCTCTTGTTGCCGAAGCTCTGCGCCACCTGGCCGTCCATGGTGAAGCTTTCCGGCGGCGAGCCGCCGGCGATCGCGGCGAGGATCGTACTGGTGAAGTCCTTCGCCTGGAGCGTCACGTCGACCGTGACCGCCGGGTTGAACTGGTGGAACGCTGCGGCGAGCGCCCGATAGCGGGTGAGGTAGCTCTGGTCGCCCCAGTGCCAGAAGGCGATCGTGCCGTTGGTGGCGCTGGTCTTCACGGCGACCGTGGTCGCGGACGCGCTGGACGTGACGCTGGCCGTGCTGGCGGCCGCATTCGTGGACGGCGCCGCGCCGGTCGTCGCCGGCACACTACCGGTCGCCGCAGTACCGGCACCGGGAGCGCCGCCACAGGCGGCCAGGAGCGGCAGGGAGAGCGCAAGAATTCCGCCCTGCCCGATCAGGAAGCGGCGCGTCACAGGGCGATGTACACGGGACATTTCTCTTCCTTCCATCCTCCGTCAACCACCTCCATCGGCGTATTATACATGATAGATGA
>JAICXR010000088.1 GCA_025980355.1 Chloroflexota bacterium
ATGCCCTACGGGCCGGGCGGCAGAAATGTGGCCCAGCGCGAGGACAACGCCTGGTACGTCGGCAAAGGCAGCAAGAATCCCGACGGAGGTTTTCAGCTCATCCTGTTTGCGTCACGGGGCGCGGGATCGGACGACCTGATCACCTTCGCCGAGGATAATCCACCGGTCTCGGACACCACGTACTTCACCAAATGGTCGAAGAGCGTCCTGGCCATCCCCGGCATGGCTATGTCGCCAGCGGACTTCCAGGGCGTGTTCGAAGGCGGCATCAAGACCGACTTCCCCGATCCGACCAACGTCATCAACGATGCCACCGAATTCTCCAAGGCCTTCAATGACCTTATGGATCCGGTCTGGCTCGGGAAACAGACGGCCCAGACGGGCCTGCAAGGCGTCAAAGCGAAGTGGCAAGGGATTATCCAGGCGTTGGCCCAGCAGAAGAGTTGACCGCGCCCGCCCGATTGCCCCGAGGGTGACGTACTCCTGGTGCTGGGTGTCTACCGAGCACTGTGGAAAGTTGGCGAGGCGGCGTCTAAGCCCCCGCAACGAGCAAACTCGTTTCGTTAACCGGCATCCGATCGCCATCTGGACTTGGACGATGGCCGGTCGAGGAATGCCTCCTGCCCTGGCCCCATTCCTGCGTTTCCACGGACCGGCATCGCAGTACCCGGAGAGCGCATGGAAGCAGCATTGGCCCCACCGGACCCGGTCACCGACGTTCCCGACGACCCCATCGCCTCCGCTCAGGCCGCCGGCTTGCGGTATGTCACCGACCGGCAACCTGGCATCCGTCGCGAACGGGAGGGCGATGGGTTTCGCTATATCGACACGGCCGGACGCACCATCGATGACCCCAGAGCGATAGCTCGCATCGCGGCCCTGGCGATCCCGCCAGCCTGGACGGAAGTCTGGATCTGCCCCGATCGCCGGGGCCACGTCCAGGCGACAGGGCGGGACGCAAAAGGGCGCAAGCAGTATCGCTATCACCCGCGCTGGCGAGCCGTGCGCGACGCGAACAAGTTCGATCGCCTGCTGGCCTTCGGGGAGGCGTTGCCGGCCATTCGGGAGCGGACGGACCGCGATCTCGCGCTGCGCGGCATCCCGAAAGAGAAGGTGTTGGCGACGGTCGTGCAACTGCTGGAGGTCACACGCATGCGCGTCGGCAATACGGAGTACGCGCGCCAGAACCAGCATTTCGGCCTCACGACGCTGCGCACGCGGCACGTGGAGGTGGACGGGACGACGCTGAAATTCCACTTCGTCGGCAAGAGCGGCAAAGAGCACACCATCGGCGTGCGCGACCGCCGGCTGGCGCGCGTGGTCCGGCATTGCCAGGAACTCCCCGGTCACGAGTTGTTCCAATACGTCGACGACGGGGGGCAGCGACACAACGTCGAGTCGGCCGACGTCAACGCCTACCTGCGGGGGATCAGCGGGCAAGACTTCACGGCGAAAGATTTCCGCACCTGGGCCGGCACCGTGCTGGCGGCGCGGGCCTTGCGGGCGGGCGAAGCGCCGGACTCGGAGGCCCAAGCGAAGAAGAACGTGCTGCGCGCCATAGCGTCGGTGGCCGAAACCCTGGGCAATACGCCGACAGTCTGCCGCCAATGCTATATCCATCCCGCGGTCATCGACGCCTACATGGACGGCAGCTTGTCGGAGGCACCTCCGGGCGTACGGCCGGAGGACATCGCCCCCTGGACTCCCGATGAGGTCACGGTACTGGCGCTGCTGCGGCGGCTGGCGAGCGCGGCCTAGCCTCGCTCAGCAGATTCTTCCGCGACGCCCGGCCACGCCGTGGGCGATGGGCTGCTCACCCACCCAGCGCGGGTCGGCCGGTTCATCGGCGGATTGGTAGCGCGTGTCGGTGGAGAGACGGATGCGATCGGTCTGGTTGTCCAGGCTGGCATGGATTGTGAACATGGAAAAGGTCAGCAAGTCGCCCATCCGATAGTCGGTGGTGAGCCAGCGCCCACCCAGGGTCTCCCGCAACCGGGCGGCATTCTTGGAGAGGTGGCCGCTCCAACGCTTCTGGCCGGAGGCCCAAGCGTCGGCATTGGTGTGCGGGAGATTCGAGCAGTAGGTGTCGACATCGCGGCGACCGTAGGTCTCCTTCACGTGGTCGAGGCGATGTGAGCCTTCCAGGATCATCAGGCCGCCCATGGCGAGCGAAATGTCGCCCAACGGCGTCCAGGCGGTGTAGAGGTTCGGCGTGCCGCGCCCCATGAAGACGATGTCCATGTGCGGTGGCGTGGCCCGACCCGGCTTGACCACCCGCAGCCAGGTGTAGTCGAAGTGGCGCACCTCACCGCCGAGCAAGCGACGGTAGAAGTCCATCATCGGCCCCGTGTAGAGCAGTTGCTGGAGCGGCGCCACCTGCTTCGCCAGCAGATCGGTCCGGGTCGCCGGCTTCCCCGTGGGCGGGCCCTGGCGGGCGACGGCATCGAGAATCGGTGTCCCCGGTTCTAACAGGTCGTCCTCAGCGAGGCGGTCCGTGAGGCCGCGCCGCGCCGCCAGCACCGCCGCTGTGTCGAAATAGCCGGGCAGGTAGAGGTAGCCGTCCTCCGCCATCCGTGCCCGCAGGGCATCGCCGTCGTCGCGTATCGCACTAGAGTCGCGTAAGGCGCCGAAATGCTCCGGCTGCGTATCGACGTCGTGACCGAAGGCCGTGAGCCTCGGCCGCTCTTGCACCAGCATGCGCGCTCCTCCCCTTTCAACCAGGCGTGAGAACCTCCCGACGCCGACGGTCAACTCTTGCCCAGTGTACCGTTCACCAGGCCGGCCATCTGCTGCAGCCCGTCCGCCACGGTGACCTGTCCCGCCAGGATCTTGCCTTGCAGGTCGCTGGCCGGCTTGGTGATCTCCGCATAGGTGGCGTTCGTCGCGGTCGGCAAGGGCGTAGTCCACTTGACCATGTCGAAGGCGGCGCCGCGGTGGGCCGGGCCGAGCTTCGGGTCGTAGTAGAGCTGCGCGGAGTCGTTGCGCACCGGCGCCAGGACATCCGCCCGTGCCATGAGGTCCATCGACTCCTTCGTCATCAACGTGTCGAGAAAGCTCCAGGTTTGCGTTTGCTGCTTGCCGCCCTTATTCAGGACGAGACCGACGATGTTGGTAGTTCCTCCCGACTTCTTGGTATCCGGCGCCAGAGGGATGGTGGTGATGTCGTACTTGAAGGACTTGATCTTCTGGTTGTAGGTCTTCATGTTCCAGCTTCCGCCGGGAGTCATTGCCAGTGTGCCGGCCAGGAAGAGGTCGCCCTGCTTAAGCGCGGTCGCGTCGGGCGAGACCCGGTCCTTCACATTAAGGTCGGTCAGGTAGGTCCAGGCCGCCGCCGACTGCGGCGAGTCGATGACGCATTTGGTGCTGTCCGCGTTGAGGTAATCGCCGCCGTTGGCGCGCACCCAGTTGAGCCAACCGGATTCGAGCCCCTGGGTGCTGTAGAGTCCCCAGACCTGGGTCTGGTCGCCCGCGCGCTTCGTGAGCTTCAGCGCGTCGTCCCGCTGCGCGTTCCAGTCATAGCTCGCCTGGCGGCCGGCAAGATCTGGAACGGCGGCGGCGGCCAGCAGATCGACGTTGTAGTACATCACGATGGTCGTGTACATATAGGGGAGGCCGTAGTTCTTCCCCTGGAACTTGTAGAAGGTGACGGCGTCCGGCCAGAACTGCTTCATGCTCGCCTGGATGTCGGCGTCCCTGGCAATCAGCGGGTCCATATCCGCGAGCAGGCCCTTGTTGGCGTAGGATGGATAGTTGACGTTGTTCATGAAGTAGAGGTCCGGGCCGACGTTACCGGCGAGGCTGGCGTCCACCTTGTTCCAGTAGTCCGACGGCGCGAGGACATCCACGGCGACGTCGGGATTCTTCGCCTGGTAGCTGGTGGCGATCTGCTTCAGCGTTGGGACGGGATCCGGCCACCAGGTCCAGACGGCGAGCTGGGCCGCCGCCTTGGCCGGGGCACTCGTGGCAGCACTGGTGGCCGGGGCTGTCGCCGCGACGGCCGCCGTGCTTGCCGCGCTCGTGGCAGCTTGGGCGCTGGTGCTTGACGCGACGCTCGCCGGCGGTGTGATGCTGCTGGCACTGCCGGCACTAACCGTGGCGGCGCTGGTGGCCGCCGCGCTCGTGGTTGGTGCGGCGTTGGCGCTGCCGGCGCTTATTGTAGCGGCGCCAGCGCTGGATGTGCCGGCAGCCGTACCGCCGCCGCAAGCTGCCAGCAGCCCGCTTCCGAGGACGCTCGTTCCAGCCAACAGCGTGACGCGCAGGACGCGCCGCCGCGAAAGTGTTCTTGGAGCATTAATCACCGACATAGTCAGCCTCCTTACCCGTATCTATAGTACACGTCGTTGTCAGGGACGGCCATACCAAGGCAGTGCCGAACCATCGGCACACGGCTCCATCCGGCGTTCCCCGGGGGGTTCGATCTGGCCCCGCCTGGTGGTGCGCTCCGCAGCCGCAACTTCCGGCGCCAGTCCGCGGTGCGAGACCTGCAAGGTTAGCCGATCTCCGGCGCCGCCGTGGCGTAGATGCGCGACAGATCACCGGCGGGTGGCGGTTTTCCCCGCAGCATGCGGATGAAGGGGCGCACCGGCGACAGGCCGGCGCCGCGGACGATCTCATGGGCAAATGGGAAGCTGGGGACGTCGAGTTCGACCGCATGCCCGTTCAGCGTAGCGAGAGCGCTTTGAATGAGACGCGCGGCGCTGGCGGCGTCGTTGGCGACGAGCGGCCCAACGTGCCAACGTTCGGCGCCGGGGCGCAGCATGACGTAGCCCGCCGGCTGGTCGGTCGTTCCGGCCCACAAACCCTTCGCCTGCGTGCCGGTGAGGAGCCCGACCAGCAGCCGGCTCCGATCCAGGCCGAAGGCGCGACGATCGAGGTCGAGCACGGCGGGCGATACGGTGCCGAAATCTAGCGGCCTGGCGTTCGGCGACGCAGCCGGCGGAATCCTGGCGATTCCTTGCCAGCGGTCGAGCCCATACTGTTCCTGGAAGCCGAGGTGCTCGTAGAGGGGCCGGCCGAGAGGGGTTGCGTCGAGCATCACCGCGCCGATGCCGCGCTGCTCCAGGTGGGCCAGCGCGTGCAGCAGTAATCGGCGACCGAAACCACGCTGGCGGTTGGCGGCGTCCACGAGCAGCATACCGACCCAGGCCAGGTCGCCTCCGTAGCAGGTGGTGGTGACGGTGCCGACCACCTGGCCGGCGAGGTCGAGCGCAAAGCAGCCGGCCGGCTCCCAGTCAAGGAGGCGTCGCCAGTCCTCCGGCGTCTGGTTCCACTGGGCCTGGTGGGAGAGGCGCAGGCCCGCCGGGAGATCGCTCCGCTCCATGATGCGGATCGTGTCGCTTGCCGCCGTCATCCGGGCTGTCTCTCCGTTGCTGATCGTGAGGGCCCGGACGATGGCGCGGGCCGCTCCCGTCTCAGCGCCAGGCTAGGCCACTGGTCGAGGAAGTAGGCGGCGGCGCCGATCGCCCCGGCCTCGTCGCCCAGCGCTGTCGGCACGATCTCCAGGTCGGTCAGGATATCGGCCAGGGCCCGGCGCTGGACCTCGCGACGGATGACGGCGACGACCGGTTCGCCGAGACGGCCGACAGGACCGCCGATGACGACCATCCTCGGGTGGACGATGTTGACCAGGTTGGCGATGGCGATGCCGAGATAGGCGCCGGCCGTGGCGATGGCAGCGAGTGCTACTTCGTCGCCTTGACGAGCGGCGAGCAGCACGTCGTCGAGCGTGAGAGCAACCAGGCCACCTGCCGACAACGCCTGCAACGTCGTGCTCGGCTCGTCCCGCGCTTTGGCGTGGGCCAGGCGTACGATGGCCGAACTGGCGGCGAACGTGTGCAAGCAGCCGCGATTGCCGCAGCCGCAGATCGGGCCGTCCGGCCAGACGGTCACGTGCCCCAGTTCGCCCGCGCCGCCGGCACCGAAATAGAGCTTGCCGTCGACCAACAGGCCGGCGATGATGCCATTGCCGACGAAGACGTAGGCAACGTCGTCAACCCCTTGCGCGCGGCCGTGCCAGTGCTCACCGAGCACGGCCACCTTGGCCCGATTGGCGACGCGGATCGGCAAGCCGATTTGTGTCTCAATCATTTCGGCGATCGGGACGTCCCGCCATGAATGCGGCACGGACACCCGGATCACCCGCCCGGCGGCGTCCAGCGAGCCCGGTGTACCGACCCCTAACCCGAGGACCGGCATCGCGGTCTGCCCCATCAAGCGCTTTACCGCCGCGATGAGCGCCGCCACAAACTCCTCTGGACGTGAGCCGCGAATGGCGACCGTTTCCATCGCTTGGGGTCGCGCCTGCAAGTCGGCCAGGATCGCCACGCAGCGATCATCGTCCAGCTGGGCACCGAGCACCAGGTGCGCAGTGGCATTCAGCTCCAGCACGATGCGGCTACGTCCCCGACCTTCCTGCTGGGTGCCGACCTCGCGCACCAGGCCTTCGGCCAGCAGTTCAGCAACGATATCCGACACCTGGGCCTTGCTTAGGCCGCACGCCTCTGCCACTTCCGTGCGGGTCGTTTGCCTACGCCGACGAATGAGGGCGAAGACGGCCTCCCGGCCCCGGCCGTTGGTCACCGTTGCCATGCCGTTCCCTTCGTCGCGTCCCATGTGCCGACGCCGGACCGTTGCTCTATGCCTTCACTCGCGGTGCTCCGGCGTCATCAAGCGAGCCGTGCGCTAGAACGCCGTCGCCGAGCTGCCGCCGTACCGCCTCCGGCACCCGGTCGCGGAGACGATTCTTCCCCTGCGCCCGCTCCGCCGGAATGGTCGCGTCGGCGAAGATCAGCGCCTCGCGGAACAGGCCGGCTTCGGCGACGGGATGGCCGCGTGGGTCGAAGATCGCGCTGTCGCCATAGCCCAGGCACGGCCCGCGGTCGGTCACGACGACGTTGCTGCGCACGACATAGACGTCGAGCAGCGCGGCCAGGCCGCTGTGGTTATTCCGTACCCTGATCCGATGGTCGTCCATACCGGCGGCGGCGATACAATTGAAATGAGGACTGAAGAGGATGGTCATGCCCCGATACGCCATGGTCGCCGCCGTCTCGAAGAAGGAGGAGTCGGCGCAGATGATGCAGCCGAACGTGAGACCCTTGGCGCGGAAGACCGGCAGATCGTGGTCCGGGCAGAAGCGCATCACCTCGGCGTCATCCCGGGTGAGCATCGTTTTGCGGTAGCGGCCGAGTTGCCGCCCCTGGTCGAAGATGGCGACCGTGTTGGCGATCTCCCCTTCCCCGATCAGTTCGGAGAGGCCGACCAGCAGCACCACGTCGTGGCGCCGCGCCAGATCGGCCAGCTCGGCCAGCCGGCCGTCGCCGAGCCGTATGGCGCCGCGCTCGACGGTAGAACGGTCGCCGTAGCCGCTCAGGAACGTCTCCGGCAGGCAGAGGAAGTCGGCGCCGCCGGCCGCTGCCTGCTCCAGGACCCGCCGGGCGGTGGCCAGGTTGGCATCGACCTCGCCGGGGACGCTTCGCCCCTGGTAGGCCGCCAGTCGCACCGTGATCGCACCCTCCGCCATGTTCGTACTCCTCAGGTCTCAGTTCGGCTGAATCATCAAGGGACGAACATACGGCGCCGCCGGCCGGACCGCATCATCCGTTGCCCTGCCGGCGCCTCGCCATTTCCACTGTCCGCTTCGCCGTCCCGATGCAGCGTATCATAAACCTGGCGGCCGCCAGCTAAAGCGAACACGCCCCCTTGACAACTCGCCGGTCCTCAGGTACACCTCATTGGTTCGGAAATCAGACTATTCCGCTTCCGTCGTTTCCGCGGTATTGCCTGCCTGCTTAAGCGTGATCGTGGGCGGATTTCGTCCCGAATTCCGAACGCCGATACCGACGACAGTGCTTGCGTCGGTAACAAGGACAACGAGGAGTTGGCATGCACGGTACTTTCATCCCGTCGCGGCGGACGTTTGTGCGGCAGGCGCTGGGCGCCGCCCTGGCGTTGCCGGCGCTCGGCGTCCTCGCGGCGTGCGGTGGCGCCGCCACGGCGACCGCGAGCACCGCCTCGGCGACGACGGCGGCCGCGACCACGAGCTCCGGGGGTACGTCCACGACGACCGTCGGTGCGGTCAGTGCGGCGACCAGCACGGGGGGGCCTTCCGCCAGCAGCACGAGCGCGACGGTGGCGGTGACGAGTGCGCCGGCGGCGCAATCTCCCTTCGCCGGCCAGGTTACCCTGCGCGTGGCACACTGGCAGACCGGTATCAGCGCCCAATTGTTCGACAAGATCTTCACGCGCTTCCAGGAGATCAACCCCGCCATCAAGATTTCCGAGGAGGTGACCCCCTTCGATCAGTTCTTCCAACGTCTCCTCGTCGGCTTCGCCGGCGGCACCGCGCCCGACTGCTTCCACAACAGCGGCGCCTACTTTCTGAACTTCGCAAAGAAGGACGTCATGTTCGATATGACGTCGCTCACGCAGACCCAGAAACTCGATTTCAAGGGGACGTGGACCGAGGACGACGTCATGAAATACCAGGGGAAGTGGTACTCCTTGCCGGTCTTCAATACTGACGACCTCATCTACTATAACAAGACGCTCTTCACGCAGGCCGGCCTGGCGGAGCCCACGGACGACTGGAGCTGGAACGATATGCTGGCGGCCGCCCAAAAGTTAACGACGCGGTCGACCGGCGGCAAGACCGATGTCTGGGGAGTGCAGATCCCGAACGGCGCGCAGGGCGGCTGGGGAGCCCTGGTCTTCGCCAACGGCGGCGATTGGATGAACGCCGACCGGAGCAAGACGACCTTGGATCAGCCGGCGGCGCTCGGCGCGCTGCAATTCGTGTACGACCTGATGCAGAAGTACAAGGTTATGCCGACGTCCGCGGACGAGAAGGCGCTCTCCACGGCCGGGATCGACGACGCGTTTTCGGCGGGCAAGCTCGCCATGCGTTCGGCGATCACCTCCGCCGTCCCCACCTACTTGAAAACTGCAAAGTTCGACTGGGACGTGGCCCTCGTGCCCAAGAGCCCGACGACGGGGAAGAACGGCTCGACCTATGTCGTGCAGCCGGCCAGTATCAACAAAACGACCAAGCTTTCCGACCAGAGCTTCAAACTGCTCGCCTTTCAGATGAGCGGCGAGGCCCAAACGATCCTCGCGACCGACAAGACGAAATTCGTCATCGATACTGCGACCGCGAAGGATGCGACGCACGGCTACAGCGCGCCGCCGCCGGCCCATATCGCCCGCGCCGCCACGACGATGGATTTCGCCAAGGATCTGCGCTACGTCGACGCCTGGGCGAAATATCAGCAAGCGATTACCGACGAGCTTGAAAAGGCCTATGGCGGTCAGGTCAGCATGGAACAGGCGGCGAAATCGGCGGTCGCCGTCGCCGACCAGGTCCTCGCCCAGCCGATCTGAGCGCGCAGCCTCCGTCTCGGCAAGGCACGGAGCGCAATTCCGGCGGGGCAACCTGGCACCCTTGACATCTTGCTGCCCGTATGTTAAACCCAATTGGTTCGGACAACGGACAATCGCCCTGGTAACCATCCCGGTTCGAATTTCGCGGCGGCACGCCGCCTAGCTGGCGTGATTCAGTCGCGACGTGGTGGTCGGCGACCGCAAGTCCGGATCGGTGACGATGTCGGTGTTGGTGAGTGCGGGAGGAGTTGGCATGCCTGGTTCATCCTTGACTTCGCGGCGGACGCTCCTACGACAGGCGCTGGGGGCGGCGGTGGCCTTGCCGGCGATCGGCGTCCTCGCGGCGTGCGGCGGCGCCGCCTCGGTGACCGCGAGCACCGCGGCGGCGACCAGTTCGG
>JAICXR010000338.1 GCA_025980355.1 Chloroflexota bacterium
CACGCCAGTTACCCGAACCGGACGACCAATCCCCGCCGGGGGCTGGTCTACCAGATCGCCGCGGCCGAGGCGATCCAGTTGGGCGGCAACCTGCACAAGGTCTGCGGCACGATGCTCCAGGGCGAGGAGACGCTCTGGGCGCGGCTGGAGGGCGGCCCGACCTTCCGCCTCCCGGCAACGCTGAAGAATCGCGGCGGCCTGGAGCCGCACGAGGACCTACGGAACGCGATTAAGGACTAACGGTGCGGTGGCCGGAACGGCGTTGAAGATGGCGAAAGAAGGGAGTTCCCAATGGCGATACGCCATGGTTCCGCGGCCCACCAGCTAACCAGGCGTCGCCTGCTTAGCGGCATCCTCGCCTCGACCGGCACGCTGGCGCTGCTCAGCGCTTGCGGCGGCACGGCGATCGCCACGGCAACGACCGTCGCCGGTACGGCGAGCCAGTCCGTCGGCAGCCCGACAATTACCGCATCGAGCGGGACGGCCGCCGCGGCGTCAGCGGCGACGCAATCGTCGGTGGCGACGCCTGCCAGCAGCGCCGTGCCGCAACCCGCGCCCGCCGCCCCGACCCGGGCCGCGAATGCCGTCGTTTTCTGGAGCAACGCCGGCTACCCCTATAAGGGCCAGATCGGGGCCCAGCTCGTCAGCGAGTTCGAGCAGCAGGGCGGGCCGACCGTCCAGTATCAGGACACGATCTACAAGGACTTGATGACGAAGCTGGTGACGACCGTCGCCGCCGGCACCCCGCCCGACCTCTCCTACGTCGACGCCTACATCACCCATTCCTACGCCTGCAGCACCGCCGTCATCTCCATGAGCGACATGATCGCGCGCTCGAAAGTGATCAAACCCGACATGTTCTGGCCGGCGATGATGGACTATGGCCTCTACAAGGGCAAGGTGTATGGCATCCCCAGCGGCCCCGACGTGGGCCTGCTCTACTACAACCAGGACGCCTTCAAGAGTGCCGGCCTGGACCCGGAGAAACCCCCGGTGACCTGGGACGAGGCGCTCGCCGCGGTGCAACGCTTGACCCGGACGCAAGGCTCGACGCTGCAACAAGCGGGCTGGTACCCGCTCACCTGGAACGGCCCGCACGTGTGGGAGGTCCCCTACTGGCAGCTCGGCGGGAGCATGTTCACGCCCGACCAGACCGCGCCGGCATTCGATAACGCCAACGCGCTGCAGGCGCTCGACTGGCTCAAGAAGCTGTGCGACGCCCAGGGCGGGTATGCGGCGCTGCAGAAGTTCGTGAGCGCCGCGAAGGGCGCGGAGGCGGCGTTCGTCGGGGGACAGACGGCCATGCTCTTCGACCCCCACGCCACGAGCGCCCTGAGCCTCAACGGGAAGGCCCACTTCTCCTGGGCCACTTCCTACTGGCCGGTGGCGCCGGGGGGCAAGCAGGCGAGTATGATCGACGGCTGGGCGCTGGTCATCCCGAAGGGGGCCAAACAGGCCGAGGGCGCCTTCCGCTACCTGGAGTTCCTCAACGAGACGGACCCGCAGACCCGCTGGGCCAACGCCTGGAATAACATCCCGGCGGTGATGGCGGCCGCTCGCCTGCCCGCGTTCCTGAAGGCCAATCCCCTCAACCCGCTCACGGTCGACCTCGCCGCCGTCTCCAAGACCTGGATTTCCGCGCTGGGGGCCGACGACCTCGACAAGATCGAGCAGACGATGGTGGTCGACGTGCTCACCGGGAAGCAGACGCCGCACGACGCGGTATCGAGCGCGAGCGCGTCGATGCAAGCCACCCTGACGGAGGCGCAGAAGAGTTGTGCCCTCTAGCGGTGACACAGCCGGCCATTTGTCTGCTCGCCGGGGCTGGGTAGGGCGCTGACGTGGCAATACCGATGGCGGATTCCCCGCGTCCCAACCTGCTCCTCTTCCTCTCCGATCAACATAACCCGCACGTGCTCGGCTGTGCCGGCGATCGGGTCGTGGCCACGCCGCACCTCGACCGGCTGGCGGCGGAAGGCGTGCGGTGCAGCGCCGCCTATTGCGGCTCGCCGCTCTGCGTGCCCTCCCGCTCCACCCTCCTGACCGGGCAGAGTTGCACGGCGCTCCAGGTCTGGACGCTGTCCGACATCCTGCCCTCGTCCGTCCCCACCTTCGCCCACGCCCTGAGCGCCGCCGGCTACGACACCGTGTTGTGCGGCCGGATGCACTTCGGCGGGGCGGACCAGCGCCACGGCTTCGGCGAGCGGATCATCGGCGATGTGACGGGCGCGCTGCTCGCCGGGCTGCCACCTAACCTCAACGGGCAGAGCTATGAGTCCACCGCGACCGCCGGCCCCGGGCGCACCGGCTACCAGGCCTATGACGCCGCCGTCACGGCGACCGCCGTCCAGTGGCTGCGCGAGCGCGCCATCGCACCGACGGACCGGCCATTCTGCCTGGTGGTGGGCACGGTGTTGCCGCACAACCCCTACATCGCGCCGCGCCCGCTCTTCGACGCCTATATCGACCGGGTCGAGGCCCCGGCTATACCGCCGGGCTACCTGGAGGCGCTGCACCCGGCGGTGCGCGACTGGCGCCGGGCCCGGCGCGTCGACGACCTGACGCCGGAACAGACCCGCACCGCCCTCGCCGCCTACTACGGGCTGGTGAGCATGGTCGATCGCCAGGTCGGCCAGATCGTGGAGGTGCTCGACCAGACCGGCCTGCGCCGGCACACCGCCGTCTGCTACACCTCCGATCACGGCGACATGGCCGGCGAGCTCGGCATGTGGTGGAAGTCCACGCTCTACGAGGGGTCGGTGGGTGTCCCCTTGCTCTTCTCCTGGCCGGGGCACTTCCCGACGGGACTGGTGGTGCAGGAGCCGATCAGCCTGATCGACCTCGCCCCGACGCTGATCGACCTCGGCGGAGGGACCCCGCTGCCGGCCACCTCCGGGCGGGTGCTGACGCCACTGCTGCATGGCGAGCCAGTGCCGGTCGCCTGGCGTCCGGACGTCTACGCCGAGATCGTGCCGGCGCTGGGTCCCGGTCCGGCCCGTATGGTGCGCCGCGGCTCCTGGAAGCTGGTGCTCCACCACGGCTATCCGTCGCCCCAACTGTTCAACCTGGACCACGACCCGCGGGAGCTGCACGACCTGGCCGGTGACCCAGCCTACGCCGATCAACGAGAAGCGTTGCTCGCCCTGGCGACCGCCGGCTGGGACGGCGACGAGATTGTGGCGACCCTGGCCCGCCGGCAGGCCCAGCGCCCGGCGCCCAACCCGTCGAACCGCATGGCGCAACCGCGATCGGGGGAGTACTGGTCACCACCGCCCGGGTGCAATGCCTTCCCGGAATGAGACGTTATGGATAGATCGGGCGCCAACATCCCGTGTAGGGGCGGCCCCCCGTGGCCGCCCCTACTGCCCTTCCTGCGCCGTGTCCCGCCTGTGCTACGCTAGCCCGGCCGGAAAGCGGAGCGGTGATCGTCGTCGGCGGAGGTACCAGTCGGCGCTACCGAGCGGAGTAGGATAGGATCGGAGGACTGGCCGTGGGTTTGGAAGGCAAAGTCGCCCTCGTCACCGGCGCCGGGCGCGGCCTGGGGCGCGCCTATGCGCTGCGGCTGGCGCGCGCCGGGGCCGACGTGGTGATCAACGACATCCGGCTGGACGCCGCCAAGGAGTGGAACGAAGAACTGACGGCGGCAACCGTCATGGACGAGGTCCGCAACTTCGGCCGGCGGTCCCTCGGCATCGAAGCGGACGTGACGAAGAAGGATCTGGTCGAGGCGATGATCGACCAGGTCGTCCGGGAACTGGGGAGCCTGGACATCCTCGTGAACAACGCCGGCGGCGCGCTGACGCCGTTCGACCGCAGCCAGTCCGCCACAATGCCGGAGGAGGACCTGCGCTTCATCCTGGACGTCAATCTGGTCGGCACGATCTTCTGCTGCCAGGCGGCGATCCGGCCGATGAAGGAGCAACACTCGGGCAAGATCGTCAACGTCTCGTCCCAGGCCGGTTTGCGGGGGGGCGGGAACGGCACGCTGACCCACTACAGCGTGGCGAAGGCCGGCATCGCCCAATACACGCGGGTGCTGGCCGGGGAGGTCGGCCCCTGGAATATCAACGTCAATTGCGTCGCGCCGGGGTTGATCCTCACCTCGCGCGCCATCGGGCAGCTCAACCGCAACGATCCGGTGCGGCGGGCCCAGGCCGAGAAGACGATCCCCTTGCGGCGAATGGGCTGGCCGGAGGATGTCGCCAAAGTGGTGGAATTCCTGGCCTGCGACCTCTCCGAGCCGGCGGTCGCGCAGGCC
>JAICXR010000479.1 GCA_025980355.1 Chloroflexota bacterium
AGCGCTGACGCCAGCGCTCACCTTAGACGTCGAAGCCTTGCTGCATGGGACCTCCGCAGCGCCGGCGGCGCTCTATGCCGGGCGCGAGAGCGGTGTAGTCGCCTTCTTCCCCAACGAGAAGGAGACGGCAGCGCTGACGATTCCCGCCATGGACAGCACCCTGGTAGGTAACGGACGAGAGCAAGAGGCGAACCGGTTTGCCGCGGAGCTCCTGCTGCCCGCCGACATGGTGCGGGCCAACATGCCCGGAGACGGCATCGACTTCGAGGACGACGATAGCGTCCGGCGTCTAGCCGGACGCTATCAAGTCAGCCTGCAACTGCTGCTGCGCCGGCTAGCGGAACTCGGATTCCTCACTCCCGACCGGTAGCCTCGCTCGGCCACACGCGACTTAGAACTTGTGTTCCTGGCCATATCGGGTATACTTAGAACGTTAGTTCGATTCCGGCAGTGCCGGAGAAAGGATCGTCAGCAGTGCCGTTCTCTACCAGTCAGTTGGAGCAGCTTGAGGCCCCCATCGACGAGGGGCGCGTCCACACCCGGCGCAAGCAGGGCATGGAGTTGCGCTACCTCGAAGGCCACGACGTCATCGAGAAGGCCAACGCCGTCTTCGGGTACCACGCCTGGTCGTACCAGGTGACGAAACTGGACATGGTCGCCGGCGTTTGGGTGGCGACCATCTTGCTCGCGGTGAAAACGCCGGAAGGCGAGACGGTGCAGCGCGAGGATGTCGGGGTCGGCATTCCGGCCGTTGCGCGCGACGCCGGTGAGGCGACGCCCGACGCCCAGGAAACCGCCGTCAAAGGCGCGGTGACGGACGCCCTGAAGCGGGCGCTGCGGACGTTCGGCAACGCCTTCGGCAATAGCCTCTACGACAAGGATGCGCCCACCGGCCGCGACGAACAGCCAGCACGCCTGCAGACCCGCGGGTTTGAGGCGAGCGCCGACGCCGACGAAGCGCACCCGTGCCCCTCGTGCGACCAGCCGATGGTGTTGCGCAGCGGCACGACGCGAGACGGCCGCCCCTATAGCGCCTGGTTCTGCTCCGCCAAGTGCGGCCAGAAGCCGATCTGGCTGGCGGAACGCAAGGCGAGCTAGCGCGCGAGACGCGGGTCAGGCCTCGGTCGGGGCGGGTGTTGTCCCGCCCCGACCGAAGGTCGCCTATTCCTTGCCGGGCAACAGCAGGTCGGTGCCGACGTTGAGGTAGCTCGGGTCGTCGATGCGCCACTTGTTGGCGTCGTAGATGACCTCCCACTTCGACTCGTCGCCGTACTCCCGGATCGCAATCGTGCGCAGGGTGTCGCCCGGCATGCTCTTGATCGTCTTCCCCTTCAGCGCCGGGGCTTCCTTCTTTCCGAACGGTAGTCGCATGACCCTCTCCTCTTCCAACTGGGACGCTGCTGTCCGCGGGAAGTAATGATCCCCGTCAGGTGCGTCGTCCGCGCATTGTACGCCACGGCTTCCGTAACGTCTAGAGTCAACCCGCCGCCGAGTGTGCCCCGAACGCATTTTGGCGCAGGGTACGCAAGGATTGTGCCGCCCATGCCGGCGCGATCGGCGTGATCGAAGCGGGATGCGGTAGTCTGCACGGGACGTCGGCAGCAGTGGAAGGATTGCGGACCCGTGGAGCGCACCGGCGCTGTCCAGAACCGTTCCCTCATCCTGGTCGCCTTGCTCCTGGGCACCTTCCTGACGGCGATGGAGGCGACCGTCGTCAGCACGGCAATGCCCACGATCATCGGCGACCTGCATGGCCTGAACCTGTACGCCTGGGTCTTCTCGATCTACTTGCTCACCTCGACGGCGACCGTACCGCTCTACGGCCGGCTCGCCGATATGGTCGGCCGCAAGCCCGTCTTCATGGGCGGCATCACCATTTTTCTCATCGGCTCCGCCCTCTCCGGCTTTTCGCAGAGCATGCCGGAGCTGATCTTCTTCCGGGCCTTGCAAGGGCTGGGCGCGGGCGCCGTCCAGCCGACCGTCTTCACGATCCTGGGCGACCTGTACTCTCTGACCGAACGGGCGCGTATCCAGGGACTGTTCAGCGCGATCTGGGGTACGTCCAGCGTCGCGGGTCCGGCGCTGGGGGCCTTCATCACGGTGACGATCGGCTGGCGTTGGGTGTTCTACGTCAACGTGCCGTTCGGCACCGTCGCCGTTATCTTGCTCTGGCGCACGCTGCACGAGTCGCGCCAGACCCGGCAGCACACGCTGGACTACGCAGGCGCCGCCACGCTCACGAGCGGCATCGCCATGCTCCTCTTCGGCCTGCTCGGCGGTTCCCACGGCACCGTCCTGCCGACGGCCCTCCTGGTGGCCGTCCTGCTGCTGGCCGCCTTCGTCGTCATCGAGCTGCGGGCTAAGGAGCCGGTGCTGCCGCTTGGCATGTTTCGGGAGCCGTTTATCGCCGTGCCCTGTCTGGCCGGGTTGCTCATTGGCGCCGTCCAGTTCGGGGTTTCGTCCTATGTGCCGCTGTTCGTGCAGGGCGTCCAGCTCGGCACCGCCGGTGACGCCGGCAAGGCGGTGGTGCCGGTGTCCGTCGCCTGGTCGCTGGCCGGGTTTGTCTCGCCGCGCCTGCTGATCCGCTTCGGCTTCCGCCCGGTCGCCATCCTGGGCACCGCCCTCATCGGCATCGGCACGGCGGTATTGCTGGCCTATGGCCTGCACACCTCGTTGCTGCTCATCGTCCCCAACCTCTTCGTCCTGGGCATGGGCCTGGGCTTCAGCAGCAATGCCTTCTTGCTGGGA